>JAKSUT010000055.1 GCA_024408705.1 bacterium
TGTTTTCATATTCCAATGCAATCAGGTTCTTCTGAAGTTTTGAAAAAAATGAATAGAAGATATACTAAAGATGAATATTTTGAAATTGTAAAAAATATAAGAACAAGAGTTCCTGATGTTGCGATTACAAGTGACTTTATCGCAGGTTTCCCTGGGGAAACAAATAGTCAATTTGAAGAAACACTTTCTGCAATGAGAGAGTTGGAATTAGATTATTCAAATACAGCGGCTTATTCTCCTAGAGGAAAAACTATTGCTGCAAAATGGGAAAATCTATTTTTATCAGAAGAAGTTAAAGAAGATAGATTGATGCGTTTGAATAATCAAAATAAAGATAATTGTTTAGCTTCAAACAAAAAATATTTGGAAAGAGAACTTGAAGTTCTAATCGAAAGTTTTGAAAATCATAAAGGAAAAAATATTATAACTGGTAGAACACGTAATAATAAAATTGTTCATATTCCATACGACGAAGATTTGACAGGTCAGTTTGTGATTGCAAAAATTGTTGCCGTAAAAACTTGGTATTTGAATGGTGAATTTCTTTCAATTGTAAAATAAATTTAACATGCTCTAAAGAAAAATTAATTTTCGACCGACAAAGTAAAAGAAGTGTGATTTGAGAAGATTAAAGAAAGGATTATGTTAATGGTTGATAGAATTAGTGGAAATGGCAATGCAAATGCCTATATCAATACTGTTGAGTACAAACAAATAAAAGAAGAACATCCAGATGCGGTCTTTGATTTTGATGCAGAAACAGGCAAATTATCGTGGACTGAAAAATCAGGTGGATTTTTTAACAAGAGTACAACAGGTGGTTCTGTGTATGTAGATGTTTCGCCATCTGAAGAAGATATGCTTGCTCAAATCGGAAAAGATATGGACGCAATGTCTTTGGAAAAATACATTGATGCAGGTTTTGTTACTAAAAAAGGTAACGGAAAATATTATGAAGTTGATTTAGAAAAAATGAAAGAAGCATTAGGTAAAGATGTTACTTTGGCAGATGTAAAAGAAATGTTTGGACTTGCAGATGGTGCTTTGACTGCTTCAAATGATAATATTTATTTCAAAGATGCTCCGTATGATAACAAAGGTCAGTACGCAGGTAGAAGTTTAGATGATGCAAATATTTCTGATGTTGTACACGGAAATGGCAAAATAAAAATATCTGCAAAAGATATGTTTAAAACAAATGGTTTTGAATAATAAAAATTTTTAATTAAGACGGCTTGCGTAAATATTTATGCAAGCCGTCTTTTAATGTGATATAATTTAGAAGTAAAAAATATAAGGGGGTTTAAAATGGCAGATGAGGGAAAAATGCTTGCAACTGTTCCAAGAAGTGATACAGAAAGAATGCAAATAGCAGTAAAAGAATTTAAAGGTAGAAGTTATTTAGATATGAGAATTTTTTACACAACTGATGAAGGCGAAACTTGGCTTCCTACAAAAAAAGGTGTAACTTGTCCTCCTGAAAATTTAGAAATTTTACGTGATGCAATTGATGAAGCTATAAAAGAATTTTCTACTCCAGAAGAATAGTGGAGTTTAAAATTGCCAAAATATGCACTCGCACTTGTAAATATTAAAGGGTTGGGTGTAAAAACATTCAGCTATTTAATACCTGACGAAATGAAAGATGAAATTCAAGTTGGTCAGGCTATTCTTGTGCCTTTTGGTAGGCAAGGGTTGATAAACGCGTTTTGTGTAGGTTTTAGTGATTATTTGCCTGAAGAAATCAAGGCGAAAAAAATCAATAAAATTTTAGATAAAACACCATTGTTTTCATTAGAATATTTAAAATTGTTGGAATGGGTAGCAAATTATTATATCTGCGATTTTGTTACGGTTTTAAATACTGCTATTCCAATGAAATTAATAGAAAAATGTTCAAAAACCGAAAAAAGTATTGAATATTTGAGTAGTGAAAACACAACAAAACGACAAAAAGAAATTCTTGATTTGCTGAAAGAAAAAGGAAAAATGTCTTTGATTGAGTTTGAGCGTCTTGCAAAGACCACAAGAGCAACTGTGATGAAGCTTGCTGATGCAGGTTGTGTAAAACTTGCAGATGAGGAGATTTATAGAAATCCGTTAGAAATATTCGCAGACCAAAAAGTTGAGCCTTTGTATGATTTGAATGATGAGCAAACAAAGGTTTATAACGAAATAAATAAACAAATAAAAAGTAAAACTAGAAAAAACGAACCTCTTTTGTTATATGGTGTCACTGCATCAGGGAAAACAGAAGTTTATTTTAAACTTATAAAAGACACCATAGACAGTGGCAAAAATGTTTTATTTTTAGCTCCTGAAATTGCACTTGCTTCTCAATTAACAAAACGATTAGCTCGAAAATTTGGAATTAATGATGTTGCTATTTGGCATAGTAGTATTTCGGATGGCGAACGATATGATGTTTGGCAAAAATTATATAAAAATGAGATAAAAATTTTAGCAGGTGCACGTTCTGCGGTTTTTGCTCCTTTGAAAAATATCGGTTTAATTATTATTGATGAAGAGCATGAAAATGCTTATAAACAAACAACTCCAGCTCCAAGGTATGATGCACGAAAAGTAGCTAGAAAATTGGCAGAATTTCATAATTGTCCGTTGATTTTAGGAAGTGCAACTCCTGATATAGAAAGTTATTATAGAGCTTCAAATATGAAGCTTTTATCCGAAATGCCACATAGATTTAATAATGCTCCTGTTGCACAAACTTCTGTTATAAATATGCAAAATCATTCTCGCCAAGCATATAGAGGTGTTATTTCCATTCCTTTGCAAACTGCTATTAAGGAAACCCTTGAGAAAGGTCAGCAAGTAATTTTATTAATTAATAGGCGTGGTTATTCAACAACTACTCAATGTCAGGCATGTGGACAAGTTATCGAATGTGAAAATTGTTCTATTCCAATGATTTGGCATAGTGATGGAATGGAATTAAAATGCCATTATTGTGGTAAGACAAAATCTTTTCCGGAAGTTTGTCCAAAATGCGGAAGTAACGCGTTAAAAAATTCTGGAACAGGTACTCAAAAAATTGAAATTTTAATAAAAGAACTTTTTGCTGATGCAAGAATAGAACGTATTGATAGCGATATTTTGCAGAAAAAAACTGCACATATAGAACTTTTAAATCGTTTTCAATCAGGTGAAATTGATATTTTAATTGGTACTCAGATGATTGCAAAAGGTCTTGATAATCCAAACGTAACATTAGTTGGTGTTATATCAGCAGACGCAAGTTTTAATTTGCCTGATTATAGAGCATCTGAAAGAGGTTTTCAATTATTGACACAGGTTGCAGGTCGTTCAGGTCGTGGAAAATTTTTGGGTAGTGTAATTTTCCAAACGTATAATCCGGATTTTTATGCGATAGAAAGTGCAAAAGCTCAAGATTATAAAACTTTTTATAGTACAGAAATAGCAGCAAGAGAAGAGTTTGATTATCCTCCGTTTTCACAAGTTATAAGACTTGTTTTGAGTTCGGAAAATGAGTTTAGAGCTGAAAAATCTGCTCAGGAAATTGCATATAGATTGTGTTCAATCATTGAAAAACAAGGAGTATCGGAGCGTTTAATTGTTTTAGGACCGTCTGTTTGTGTGATTGAAAGAATACAAAATAAACATCGTTTCCAAATTATTATTAAAAATAAAATGGATGAAAAAGGACACATGTTTATTTCAAAATTTATGCAGCGTATAACAATGCCAAAAGATGTTAAACTAACTATTGACGTTGATCCGATAGATATTCTTTGATAGAAGATTAAATTTTTTATTAAACTGCATCAGTAAAAAATGTATTATCAAAATCTATTTTTTCTGCTTCTGCAATTAAATCAGATTCATCTCTTGTTTCTAAATTTTGAAGATTTGGGTCAGAACTTTCTCTGATTTTGCAGAATTTTATGTTTCCAAAACCACATTCTTTTAATCTTCTTTCAAGTTCTTCTCTGTCATATAGCCATTTGTGTCCCCAAGCTCTGAAATTTATATTTAGCATTTCAGCTCTTGTTTTTATGATTTTGTCAAAACCAAATGTTTTCATGACAGGAGCTTCTTTCCAATTAGGGTCGTTATATAAATTAAGCACTCCTTCAAGTCCTGGAACTGCAATACGAATTTTCCCTGTTGGTTTGAGAACACGTCTGAAATCAAGTAATGCTCTACGACTTTCTTCAACAGTTAAATGTTCAAGAAAATGTTCGTTAAAAATATAATCTATGCTGTTTTCTGGAAAAGGCAGAGGGTTTCTTAAATCAAAATTAATATCTAATTTTTGGATATTATTATCAGAATTGTTGTCAATATTTATCCAATCTTCAAAATATTTTGTGCCACATCCTAAATGTAATTTTGATAACCCTTTTTTTACTGGTGGTTTAGTTGTTTTTGCTGGATAAATAGTTTGGTCATATTTGCAAATTTCAACATTATTAAATTCGTAATCTTTTAATGCTGCTTTTATTTTTTTATTTTGTTCAAAATCTTCACCACAACCAAGTCTTAAAATCCCGTCTGGTTTTAGTATTTGTAGAAAGTTATAAAGCATAACTCTTAGAAAATCATTTCCATATTCTATTTTTTCTATAAAGTTATTAACATAAATTTCATTTAAACTCTTGTTTTCGATAGTTGGTTCTGAAATAAGATTCCAAACCATATCGTATTTTTTGTTGCTGTCATCTTTTTCAATAACATTTATATAATCATCTAAATATTTTCCAGTATTTGTTATAAAAAGTTTATTTTTATCCATTTTTATTTCCATTTTTTTATGATAACAAATTTTTTGTTTTTTTTTATAATCTAAAAATACTATTTTATTTGGCTTTTAACTTACTTTACATTGTCTTTGGCTTAATTTATTATTGATGTTAGGAGAAAATTAAATTTGAAATATAAAATTATTAATGGTGCTGTCGATATTGATGGCGATAGCATTTTAAGTCAAATAAACATAGAGATAAAAAATAAAGAAAAAATCGCTATTATCGGACGAAATGGCGCAGGTAAAACAACTTTGTTGAAAGCCTTGATTGATAATGATTTGTTGAGTGAAGGTAGTGGCGAAGAAAAATTTGCTGTTATTAAAGAAGATAAGCCAATTTTAGGATATTTAAAACAAGTTGAATTTGAAGATGAGTCAATTTCTATGATTGATGAAATCTTAAAAATTTATAAGCCGATTATTGATTTAGAAGCCAAAATTAACAGGCTTTTAGAACAAATGCAACATGATAAAACTAATAAAACTGTTGAAGACTATTCAAAAGCAATCGAAAGATTTGAAATGCTTGATGGATATTCTTACAAAAAAGAATATGAAGTCGCAATAAGAAAATTTGGGTTTTCTGAAGAAGATAAGCAAAAGAAAATAGGTGAATTTTCTGGTGGACAAAGGTCAAAAATTGCGTTTATAAAATTGTTGTTGAGTAAACCTGATATTTTATTTTTAGATGAACCGACAAACCATTTGGATTTAGTAACTATTGAGTGGTTAGAAAAATTTTTAAAATCTTATCCAAAATCTATTGTGATTGTTTCGCATGATCGTATGTTTTTAAATAAAATTGTTAATAAGGTTTATGAGATTGAATATGGTGAAACAAATGAATATATTGGAAATTATTCAGCTTTTGAAAAGCAAAAGAAAGCAAATTATGAAAAACAATTGAAAGATTATACTTATCAACAAGCAGAGATAAAAAGGTTAAATCGAATTGTAGAAAGGTTTAAATTTAAGCCAACAAAAGCCAAAATGGCTATGTCAAAACTTAAGCAAGTTGAAAGAATGGTAAAAATAGAAGAGCCAAACCGATATGATTTGACAACTTTTAAAACAAATTTTTCAGTTGATAAAAAAAGCGGAAGAGAAGTTATTTCTGCGCAAAATTTAAAAATTGGTTATGATAAACCTTTGCAAACAATTAATTTTACGCTTGAACGTGATCAAAGATTAGCGGTAATTGGTGCAAATGGTATTGGTAAATCAACTTTATTAAAAACTTTTGTTGGTGTGATTGAAAAGTTAGATGGAATGTATAAGTTTGGTCATAATGTTGAAATAGGCTATTTTGACCAACAATTGGCATTGGTAAATTCTGAAAAAACAATTTTTGAAGATTTTCGTGATGAATTTCCACAGTATGATGACACGCAAGTTAGAAATTCGCTTGCGGCATTTATGTTTTATGGTGATGATGTTTTTAAAAAAATCAATATGCTTTCAGGTGGTGAAAAAGTAAGACTTGCGTTGTGTAAAATTTTGAAAAAAGGTCCAAATTTGCTTATTTTAGACGAACCGACAAATCACATGGACATTATAGGAAAAGAAAGTCTTGAAAACTTGTTAAACGTGTATGATGGAACAATTTTGGTTGTGTCACATGATAGATATTTCGTAAATAAAGTGGCTGATAGTTTGCTTGTTTTGGGTCAAAATGGCGCAGATTATTTTAAAGGTACTTATGAAGAATATTTAGAAAAATTTGAAAACGAAGATGAAATTTTTGTTACTGTGGATAAAAATTTAAATAAAAAAGTAGAAAAGAAACCAAACGAAAGCGTAATTTTGAGAAAAGAGCGCAAAGCAAATGAAAAAAGAGCAAAAATTTTAGAACGTGAAATTACAGGTTTGGAAAATAAAGTAAAAGAATTAAATGAACAATTGTTAGATGAAAATGTTTATACAGATTATGTCAAAGCAGGCGAAATTCAATCGCAAATAGATTTGGCGAACGAAGAAATTAATGCAAAATTTGAAGAATGGGAAAATATCCAAACACTTTTAGAGGTTTAGTCAAAATTTACTTTAGCAATAAATAGGCATCTAATTCAAAAAAGTTTGCTAATTGTTCTATTTTATCTATTGTTATGTTTATTCTTCCTTTTTCAAGTTTAGAAATATATGAATTATCAACTCCTAAAATTAAAGATAATTCTTCTCTACTTATTTTTTTCTTCGTTCTAAGTTTTTCAATATTTTGTGCTAATTTGTTTCTGATTTCTTGACTCATATTCCAATTATTTACATTTTGGTGTATTATTAACAGGAATGCCAGTCCATTTGAAAGAGTAGTTTTATGTCAGTTAAAAAGATAATGATTGATTTAGACGGGGTTTTAAATGAATATGGAAATAATGAATTTGATGAAAATTTTATTCCAGAAATAAAACAAGGTGCGTATGAATTTTTGGAAGAATTGTCAAAAAATTTTGAATTGTATTTATTTACAACAAGGAATTTGATACTTTCTGTAAAGTGGCTGATAAGAAATGATTTAGATAAATTTTTTAAAGATGTTACAAATATAAAAATACCTTCTTATTTATATATAGACGATAGAACAATTTGTTTTAAAGGTGACTATAAAAAGACATTAGAGGATATTAATAATTTTAGTGTTTATTGGAAAAAATAAAAAATATTAAAATTTTATTTTTGCTGAGACTGAACCTTTAGTTTTTTTAGTATTAAGGTTATAGTTAACATTTCCTTCAACAGTTGTGTTTTTCTTTTCAAAGCCAAAACTTGAAGTTAATTCTGTTTCGTTTTTGATTGTTTCGTCAAATTTGTTTATTGCTAATTGTTCTTTTTCTTGTTCAACACCAATTTTTCCAAAGAGATTTGTATTGTCGGTTTTGTAGTTTGCACCAATTTCTGCATTATAACCTGAGTGGTTAAAGTGTGGAGTATGAGAATAAAAACCATTTATATCAGCTGAAAAATTAAGGTTTTCAGTAGGGCTGTAATTTAATTTTGAAGCTCCTTTGAAATTGATTCCAGCAGCAAAATTGTGTCCTGTTATCGATTGGTCATATTCTTTTTGATTTAAGTCTAAAGGCATTCCGACACTTACTTGATTTGTAAGTTCTAATTTATCATTTTTATATTCTGATTCAATACCGATTTCATCAGTAATTCTTAAATCACCATCATTGACAAATGTTTTTGCTTTGCTATTTGCAGTAAAATTCCCGTGTGTTCCAAAACTGCCAAGTACAGAATATTTTGAATTTTCGGTTTTAGCAAATTGTTTTTTATCTGTTATGCTTGCATCTATTGCTCCGTAGTATTGAGTCATTTTTGCATCCATTATTGCAGATAAAGTTGAGTCAGCATTTAGTGTTAATGAATTTGTTCCTTTGTTAATTTGTTTTGTTAAATCTGCATCTAAACCAATAGAAGTTGCATTATCAAACGATTTTGTGTTTTTAGATGTTTTTATTTCTGCAGAATAACTACCTTGATTAATAGTTGAGCCTGTTTCTGTATTGTTTTTTTCATTGGTTTTAGTTAAATTAAATCCTTTTGTTGAAAATGTTAAAGAATTATCATCTTTCAAATTTGTTTTATCAAACAAATTTGTATTGTCTGTGCTTGATTTATCTAGTTTTTCACCAAATGCAGCTTCTTCAGTATAAAGAACTTTTTTGAAAGAGCCGTTGTTACTTTTTAATCCTAAATATCCTTTAGAAGTGAAACCATTGTCTTCTTTTGAGATTTGTTTGTAAGCATCTTCAATGTTGTCTGCTTCATAGGTTTTACTTTCTTCATAGTTATTCCAAACGTATTTGTCACCAACTTTGTATAGAAGTGTCGCATGTCCCATAGCGTGTTTATTTGTATCATCGGTATCTTGCATGCCTGATATTACAGTCGCTGGAATTTCTGCTTCTGTAAGCATATCTGCAACAAGTCCGTGCATTGATTCACAAATTGCACCACTGAGTATTTTGTTGTCTTCTCTTTCTATAAATTTCATTAATTTTTCAGGGTTTGAACCTTCTATTCCTGTTATTGTTAAGCTATAATCGTAATTGCTTGAAAAATCATTTAATATGCTATCAACAAGATTTGATACATATTGTTGATTATTTTTGTTTTCTGCCATTGAATTTACTGTTTTTTCATAAACTTTGTCGGCAGAATTTGATAATTCAAAGCAGGTTTTTATATCTTCAAAATTGGCAATTTCCATATCATCAATGATTTGGTTAAGTCTTTCTTTGTTCTTTTCAAAATTTTTTTTGAAATTTTCGTTTTTTTCTTCCAAATATATGATATTTAATTTTTTGAAGCCCATTGTTCTTGTGAGTTTTGCCAAACTTAGTTTAGTTTTGTTATAAGCTACAGAATTTGGATTCATTTTTTCTAATTTTTCGTTAAGCTCTTTATATTCTTTTTTCAATTCCTCCATTTCAGAATTTAATTTATCTAATTCTTGTTGATATACTTCCGGATTTTTTTCAAATTTTTCAATGTCTGCTTTTAGTTGGATTGCTTCACTATAAGTTTCTGTATCCATACTTCTTTCTTCAAATTCGGGAAATATCATTTCTCCATCAATTTGAATAGGTCTATCTTGAATTTCATTCATTTCGTCATCAGAAAAAACACTAACTTCGTTTTGATAAGAGTATTCGTCATCAAAATTTATTTGGTTGTTTGCATCTTCGCCAAATTGTATATTATTTGAAAATTTTGAATTTGTAATTTTCATTGAATCCATACAACACACCTAAAATAGTATATATTTATAGCTTCGGCATAAATATAAAAAACTTAAGGGCATGAATTAGTTATTTTACAAATTGTAAATTTTATTCCATTTCTTTTATATATAATTCTTCAAGCAAAATATAGACAGCCATCGCAATAGGAGGTGCAAATAATACTCCTAAAACACCTGCATATTTTGCACCGATGAATAGTGCTAAGAAAATTATTATTTGGTGTAAATTTAAAAATTTGCTATAAACATAAGGTCTTACAATATGATTTTCAATAAAATGTGAAATTGTGAATAAAACAGTAACAATAACAAGTGTTTTAATTCCAAATGAATAAGTTGCGATTAAACAAATTATTAATGAAATTGCTGAACCTACAACAGGAATCATTGCCATAATACCAGCAATAAGTCCTAGTATAATTGCATAATCAATTTTGAATAATAATAAACCCAAAGTCATTGTTATCCAAACACTTGCACAAACAACTGTTTGAGCCATTATGTAACCACTTAATTTTTCAGCAATATTATCTATAATTGTTTTGGTTTTTTCTCTCATTTCTTTTGGGAAAAGTCGTAAAATATTTTCTTTTATAATTTTGTCATCAAGAATTAAGAAGAATACAAAAATAATTCCAGTGAAAACATATAAAAATATAGAACTTAAACTTTCAATAAAGCTCAATAAGTTTTCAATTACACCAGAACTTGAATTTGCAAAATCTGTAAGTAGTGTTCCAGTTTTGAAATTTGTCATTCCAAGTGATTTTGTAAATGCAAGGCTGTTTAGTTTGTTGTCTAAATTAGTTATGTATGTAGGGAATTCTTTTGCAAATTC
>JAKSUT010000056.1 GCA_024408705.1 bacterium
CAATTTTATAGTCTGCAAAATGCAAAATTATAATATTATTTTTCTTTTGAACATCTTCAATAGAATAATCTTTTTCATCAATAAAATCTGAAATACTTACAACAGTGATAAAATCACCTCTCAAAGACGTAACACCTTTTATATAATCTAAGCCGCAAGGAATTTTTATTATTTGAGAATTTTTAACAAACTCTTTTACATATTCCAAATTTATACAATATACATTTTTATTTATCGCAAAAGAAATATATTCGTCTTGAGAAAAAATATTTACGATTGATTTACTTTTATTTTTCTCTTGAAGCATTGTATTTCTTAATGCCAAGCAATTTTTAAACTCATCATCTTGAGGGAACAATGACAAAACATCATATTCTTCTACTTCTACACCCTCTTTTATAATTTGTTCTACTAAATTTGCATCTATAACAGATAAAATTTCGTCATTATGATAATAAACACCTTGAATTGGAGTTAATTTTTTATCAGAAACAAACTCTTCTATTTTTGAAGGAAAAACAGAAATAATATCTTCTGCTTTATCAATAATAAGTCCAAAAAACATTTCATCAGTTTTTACGATTAATAATTTTGTAGAAACTGAATACTTTTCAGGTTTAATATTCAAATAAAATCTTAAATCTAAAACATTAATATTAAAATCATTATAGTTAAGTAAACCAACAATGTTTTCATACAATTTTTGAGGATAATCCAACTGTGGCAAATTCATAATTTCTACAACATTTGACACATTTATAGCATATTTATTTTCACCCAACTTAAACGACAAAAATAAATTCTGAGCTTGTGTTTCTTTAACTATAAAATTATTATTAATCAAATCAAGACTATTCATAAGATGTTGTTACCAATTTATTTCTACCTGTTTGTTTCGCATGATACAATGCTTTATCCGTACTTTCAATAAGCATATTATATGAAGTTAAATCTTTGTTATAGCAGCTCAAACCAATACTAATAGTTACATTTGTTTCTTGTCCGTTATAACTAAATTTAAAGGATTCAACTTTTTCTCTCAATCTTTCCAACGGAATAAGCGCATTTTCAATAGGTGTTTCTGTCAAAATAATAACAAATTCTTCACCACCATATCTATAAATCATATCGGTTTTTCTAAACGAACCATTCACCAAATTTGCAACTTGTTTTAAAACATAATCGCCAAACTGGTGACCATAAGTATCGTTTATTTTTTTGAAAAAATCTATATCAAGCATTGCCAAAGATAAATCAGCAGGATATCTTTTCACACGCATAAATTCACGTTCAATACTGTTTTCAAAATGTCTTCTGTTATAAAGTCCAGTAAGCCCATCGGTTACAGACAAATATTCTGTAGAAGAATATACATAACGCAATTGGAATAATGATGTAAGTTCATTTACCATTGTGTCGTGGAAATTTTTATCTTTATAATTCACATCATTTCTGCTGTAAAAACAAATACCACCTAACAATGAAGAATCAGATGCGATTATTGGAAAAATGTAAGAAGATTTAAATTCTGACACATTTTTTATACTGCCTGATGGATTTTCAGGAGCCATTACGATACTATGAGCAAATTCTCTTGTCGAAAATTTTGTAACATCTGGCATTTGCAAGAAAAAATCTCTTTTTATTTTTTCTAAAACAAATGATGAAACTTGAGCATTTTCTATATCAAAATTCAAAATTTTCTTTTCATTATTATCAGGACTATTCAAAAATATTCCCATAACATCATATTCTAAAAACGTATTTATAAACTTACAAAGTTCTAAAATAAACGCTGAATCATGGCTAATATATTGATTTAATCCTCTAAATTCAGAAGACAAAACAGAACTCATCAAAAACGCACTTAATGTACTATCTATCGTACTATCAAGGAAATCACCTGTTTGAACATTTTTTAGAATATTTGCTCTATATTCGTCTGATATTGGATTTGCCTCAATCAATTTATTTACAATAGCTTCAATATTACTAAATTCTTCTGTTTTTAAAATAAATTTATCTGCGCCTGATTTATTACCCCAAAATTTATCAAGTTTTTTGTCTAAAACTGTTAGCAAGACAACTGGAATTTTATCGATAATATCTGAATTTTTAATCAATCTGCAAAGTCTTAACCCATTAAGTTTAGGCATAACAATATCAGAAAGAATAACATCAGGAGCACTTTCAAAAACTGCTCTATATCCTTCACTTCCATCACTTGCTGTAACAACTTCAAAGCCTGCTTTTTCAAAATTCATTTTCAGATATTGAAGTTGTGTTTTACTATCATCTATTAATAGTATTCTTTTTGACATTTATACACTCTTTTGAAAATTTGTAATAAAATAATTATACAACAAATTTGCATTTAATAAAAAATCTTTTATAATTATAAATAAGAAAAAATAAAGGAGATTATATGTATAACAACGATTTTTCTATAAGAAATAAATCAAATTTTAAAAATATAGTTGATGTAATACTTTTAGTAATTTTTACAATTTTAATGATTGTTGCAGAAATTAAAGTTACACTAACTGCTGCAAGAGTAAGTATTCTTCTATCTTTGATTGTTGTTTATACTATCCAATATTGCATTACAAAAAACATAATAGTAAAAGAAGTTGAACAAACAGTAAACAATGAAAGAAACGCAACAACAGAAACAACAAATTCTATTTTAGATATTTCTTCAAAACAAAAAAATATCTTGAATAAATTTAATACTACTGTTGAAGAAACATCTGCACTTGTAAATCAATTAACTTCAACACTTGAAAACACAACAGAAAACACAAAAGAAGTATCTTTAAAAACTGATATTTCATTAGATTTTTCTCAAAAAGAACAAGATGCAGTAAAAGCAAACATTGAAAAAATGGTAACTTTACAACAAAAAATACAAACAATTGCAGCATTAATCTTACGTTTATCAGAACACACTCAAGAAATTGGTGACATTGTTGGAATTGTAGAAGATATTGCAGAACAAACAAATATGTTAGCACTTAACGCAGCCGTTGAAGCTGCAAGAGCAGGCGAAAACGGAAAAGGTTTTTCAGTTGTTGCAGGTGAAATCAGAAAACTTGCTGATGAATCAAAACAAGCAACTACAAAAATAACTTCATTAATCAAAGAAATACAACAAGCAACAAACTCAACTGTTATGGCAACAGAAGAAGGTGCAAAAGAAATCGAATCAGGTGTTCAACTTGCAAGCGATATAAATACAAATATTCAATCACTTATTGTTGCAATTACAGAAATCAAAACTTCTGTAACTCAAATTTTTGAAAAAGCTGAAGAACAAAAAGATTGTTCAGACAAAACAACTACTCTAATAAATTCATTAAAAAATGATATTGGAGAAACATTCAGTTTGATTGATGAAAATGTTGGAAAAATAAAAACAATAAATATTACATCTGACAATTTTAAAAATCGCTTAAGTTAAAAAAGGGTAAAAATGGATTTTTCAAATGAAACAATGGATGAAATATTTAATATATTTCAGATTGAATCAGAAGAATTAATAAATAAAATAAACACAAGTTTACTTAAATTAGGCAAAAACCCTAATGATAAGAACACTATTCTTGAGCTATTCAGAGATGCCCATTCTCTAAAAGGAGCATCAAGAATGGTTGGATTTAACGATGTTCAAGCGGTTGCTCACAAAATTGAAGATATTTTAGATTTAGCAAAAGAAAACAAACTAACACTCGATAAAGAAATAATAAAATCATTAGATAAAGCCATTGATTTTTTAGCTGATGTTATCGAAAAATCTACAGAAAAAAGAAAACAAGTTTACGATGCAAATTACCCAAAACAAATGGCAACTTTAATGAAAATCATTGAAAGTGTCAATGCACCTCAAATAAAAGAAACTCCAAGCAAAAAAAATACAACAGTTATTACTACAAAATCATTTAAAAATAATTTAGAAAAAATAAACAAAACGATAATAAACAGTTTGCTAATCTTAATGCAACTGGAAGAAGAATCTACTCCAAATTTAATTTCTCAATTAATAAAAAATATAACTTTACTAGAACAACTTTTCGCAAAAACAGAAGAAAACGAAATTAAAGAATTGCTTGCAACAATTTCTGTAAAACTCAATATTACACAAAAAGGTTCAAACGCTATTTCTTTTGAAGAAGCTTGCGAAATACATACAACTATTGATAAAATTATCGAAAACTTCACTAACTTCTGTGAATTACAAAAATTAGAGATTGTGGACTATTACTCAGCTCTTTTTGAAATTAATGATAAAGTTGAAAAAATCGAAACAATTAACGAAAATATGGATTCATTAGAAGATAGCGCTGAAGAAGAACTTTGCAACGACATTCAAGAATTTTCAAAACAAGAACTTCAAGACTTTCAAGAATTATCAAGTGCTAATAATCAAGCCGAAATTGAAAAAGAATTAGCAAAAATTGAAACTTTAAACGAATCAAATGTTATAGAATATCAAGAAGAAGTTAAAGAAAGTGAAAAAGTTGAAAAAATAGAAAAAGAATCAACAAATAATTCAAATATACTTGATTCAATTAAATTTTCACAAATCACACCTGAAAAAGAAGTCTTTAATATAATCACTATCAAAGATACATTTGAGAAATTTTTAAATTTCTCTTGTTCACTTGATGATTTTAATAAGACAATAATCGAATACAAAAACAAATATAAAAATGAAAAAATCAATACAATTTTAGATAAGATTAAAAGTGTTCTTGATTATGCAACATCAATCGGAACAAAATTGAACAATGACGCAATTACAAGTATCAACGAAAGTTTAGACTACTGTGCAAATCTTGAAACAAATACACAAAACAACAATACAGAAAATGATGATTCATCTTTAATCGTACAAAGATTAGAAATCATTCAACAACTTATTGAATTTGACCAACAAAAAACAGAAACAGAAGCTCAACTTACGGTTAATCCTAACCAAGAAAAAATAAAAAAACTAACTAACATAGATGAAATGTTTAATACAGGTGAGATAAAAACTCTTAGAGTTGAATCTTCTAAACTTGATAAACTTATTAATCAAATAAACGAACTTACAATTGAAAAAATTAAAACTAAAAAACATTTATTAGAATTAAATGACATATACAAAGATTTTGAAGACTATCAAAGAGAAGTTTCTAAAATATCAGGTTATCTAAAATATTTGGACAGAAAAAATCAAAATCCAACATTCATTGATTTTCAACAACAAAATTCATTCAAATCTTTAATCAACTTTTTTACAGATAACAACAAAAATCTTCAAAAATTAAAACTAAAAATCAACAATCTTCACAGAACAATTCAAGAAGATGACACAAAATTAAATATCACAGTTGATAATTTAAGCAATATGGTTAAAAACATCAGAATTTTACCATTTGCGACTATTTTCCACATGTTTGGAAAAATGATTAAAGATATAGCAGAAGAAAGCAACAAAAAAATAGATTTTGAAGTACAAGGTAGTGAAACAAGTGCTGATAAAAAAATCATTGAAGAAATAAAAACACCACTTATTCACATAATTAGAAACTCTATTGACCACGGTATTGAAACACCAGAAGAACGTCTTGCACTTAACAAACCTGAAACAGGAAAAATAATTCTTTCTGCAAAACAATCAAACAACAAAGTTATAATAAAAATAATTGATGATGGTAGAGGAATAAACATCAACAAAATTAAAGAAAAAGCAATTTCAAAAGGCTTTTTAACACCTGAAGAACTTTCTCACATGACAGACAATCAAATATTGGAACTTATTTTCACCCCAGGATTTTCAACAGGTGAAGTTATCACAAACATTTCAGGCAGAGGAATTGGACTTGATGTTGTTCAAAGCAAAATTTCAGAACTTAACGGCAAAGTTAAAGTTTTGTCAGAACTAAACAAAGGTTGTTGTGTTCAAATTGAACTACCTACAACAATGGCAATAATGAAAGTATTTATTGTGAAAACAGGCTCTGAATTATATGCAATTCCGATTGATACAGTACATTCTGTACTTCGCAAATCAACAAGCGAAATAATTTATCACAAAAAACACAACACAATAATATTTGAAAACGAAACAATAAAATTAGTTAATTTAGCTTCCGTTCTCAATATTAAAGAAGACGAAAAAAGAAAAGACAAGCAAACAATACTTATCATTGAAAATGACGGAAAACGTATTGCATTGAGTGTAGACAAGCTTCTTGGAGAACAAGAAGTTATGCACAAAAAACTTGCAGCACCTTTCTATAAACTTAAAAAAATCATGGGTATTACAACGCTTATTTCAGGTAAAGTTTGCTTGATTTTAAACATGACAGACATCATAAACAGCATAAACGAAATAAACAATTCAACATTCTCAACAACCACAAATGAGATTGACAACAAACACTACACAATATTGCTTGTAGATGATTCTGCAACAACAAGCACACTTGAAAAAAATATTCTTAAAAAAGTCGGCTACAACGTAGAAATAGCAGAAAACCCTATTTTAGCCTTCAAAAAACTTGAAAAACAACTTTTTGATATGATAATAACAGACTTTGAAATGCCGGAAATGAATGGTGTTGATTTTGTCAAAAAACTAAAAACAAACGAAATGTATTCAGAAATTCCTGTAATAATGGTAAGTTCTATATTTAACGAAGAAAAACGTAAACAAGCAACTCAAGCAGGTGCTATAAAATACATTCTTAAAAGCACTTTTGACCAAGATGATTTCAAAAATACAATTTCAAACATTTTAAAACAAACTAAATTTGAACAGTTCTAAAAATTGTATAATATCTGAAATTATTGTAATAAATAATCATTATTACAAAGTTGTCATTCATGTCATTTACTTCTAAATAAGTTTTAGCAGTCGGTTTTCGCTTTGCGCTTTTTATATGCTTCCCAACAAACATATAAAAAGAATTTCCGACTTTTTGAGTCCAAGTATATTTTTCTTTTGGCAAATGAGATTTGTAAAAACCTTTAGGAACAATTTCTTTTTTATAAACAGGAACAATATGTCTTACCATTCCGTTTTGTTTAAAAAGCAAATAATCTTGTCCTTTATATTCTCTTGGTGTTAAATCATAATAACCTGGCATTATTTTTATACTTTTAAAATACAACGGAGTACAAAGTCTAAAAAGCGGATAAACAGAATATGAGGCATCTTTGTTATCATAAAACTGTCTTGGATCAATACCATGAATGTAAGAAAACTTTGGCATTTCCAAATTCATATAAATGCTTCTATAATCCGGCTCAGAAGCAATAACTTTGCCAGAAATTAAAAAAATCATGCAAGCTAATAAAACTATTTTCTTCATAGCTTTATTTTAACAATTTTTATACAAAAGTAAACCTTTATTTAATCTATATTATTGTAGAAATTGAAGGTGCGATTTGTATAAATTGTCTAACTAAATCAGCATCCCATTGAATACCTGCGCCCATTTTCAAAATTTCGCATGCTTTTTGAACGCTCATACCTTTTCTGTAAGGTCTATCACTAATTAAAGCATGATAAGCGTCGGCAATAGATACAATTCTTGCTTCAAATGGAATATCTGTACCTGCAAGATTTTCAGGATAACCTTTTCCATCCCATCTTTCATGGTGATATTTAACAATCGGAATCAAATCTCTTAATGCTTCATTTGGCATTAATACTTTTTCAGCACCGATAACAGGGTGTTGCTTCATGATTTCCCATTCTTCGTCAGAAAGATGTGTTGGTTTTCTTAAAACATTTTCAGGAATACCAATTTTTCCTACGTCGTGCAACAATGCACCCAATTTAATTCTTTGAACATCTTCTTCAGGAAGATTTAAAGCATTAGCCAATGCTTCTGAATATCTTGAAACAGAAGATGAGTGACCTTTTGTATATGTATCTTTCGCATCAATTGCACTTGCAAGTGATGTAACCATTTCCATCAAGTGATTGTGAGAAATGATATTTTCGTTGTTGAATTTATTAACAAGTTCTTCTTCAAAATTGATACCAACTTGAGCATGACGTTTTGTAAGAACTTCTGCAAATGAATTCAATGCCATATCATCCCAGAAATTAAAGTCCATAGAACTTACGATTGCAGACATACCGTCTTTATAACCTTTTGCTTGAGAGATATACATTGCTTGTTCTGCAAGAATCAACAATTTTTCTTGATCTAAAGAACTTTCAGGATATGATGCGATACCAACAGAAACCTTAACTGGTCCTACATCATCAATCATACAGCATGACAAACTGTATGTTAAATATTCTGCCATATATTTTGCATCATCAGTATTTGTATTTGGCATGATGATAGCAATTTCATCACCGCCGTATCTACCAGCAAAATCGCCACCACGAATATTTTGTTTAATCTTATCTGCAACAAGTTTGATAACTTCATCACCTTTAGCGTGACCAAGTTCTCTGTTGATTTTTGAGATATTATTAATATCCATCATTATTACAGATAATTGAGTATCTGTTTGTTCTGCTTTTGCCAATTCATTTGACAAAATTTCTTGGAAACCTCTGTGATTATTCAATTGTGTTAAAGCATCAATATTTGCGTTTGCATTAACTTTTTCAACCAAATCACAATTGTTAGCAAATAATGCGAAATAATCTGCTAATAATGAATATAATGACAAATTATTCTTTGCATAATTGTCACCAATCAACATAACACCTATACATTTATTTACTGAGTGCATAGGAACAATTGCAACTTGAGTGCTTTGAATATATGGAATATTCAAGAATTTTGAATCCATTGAAATTAAAGGAACATTTGATGTAAATGCTTCTACAACTGGATTATCAGTTTCTGAAATAAAAATTCTTGATGAATATGTACCACCGATTTTATCTGTTAATTTTACATTAATATAATTTGAATTTTCTTGAAACATACCATAAGCAGTAAACAAGCAATTCAATTTCATTACATAAATATTGTGTAAAGAATAAAATAATGAATTTAAACTTGATTTGTTAGTCAAAGACATACTCATAGAAGAAATCAAGTCCATGTAATCAACAGGTTTGTAAGTTGTTTTATATGCAGTGTTATATGCGCCAAATAACTTGTTTGGAGTAGTTTTATTATTTAAAGCATTTATTCGTGCAATAATACCTCCACCTGCCATTGGATTAGAAGCAGCTGAAGAAGCCATGTTCACATTCTTTTTTGAAGATGCCGTATTATCAAGCAACTGACGTTTATTATCCACTACATTTCCTTTTAAAAAAACACTTCTAATTTTATATGTTTATTATAAAACATCAAAAAAAAATTTTTTGCCTTTTTGAAAAAAAAGTTAACAAAAAAGATTAAATTGTTACAAACATAGCATCAAAAATCTTTTTGCATTACAACGCCATCTTTTTCAACAGCAACAATATTAAAATCTTCATCCCACCAAACATATCCATTTAATTCAATATCATGGTATTTTAAAACATTTTCACTAGCGCAACGAACAATATTTTCAAAATCATCAGGATTTTGCTGAGCAAGACGTTTTACAATTTTATTCAAAATAGCAGTACTTCCTGCTAATGTCCCATCTTTTCCGGTTGCTTTTTCCCCATCATAATAAACAGTTTGACCTGCAAATTGCATTTCTTTTTTATTACTTTGCGCAATTGGCAAAGAATCTGACACTAAAATAATTTTGTCTTTTGGTTTTGTCTTAAAAATTAGAGAAATTATTTCTTCTGAAAGATGAACACCATCTGCGATAATTTCTGAATACAAATTATCATTTAACAAAGCAGAAAGTGACGTAGAAGAGGCTCTATGAGTAATTGAAGCCATCGCATTAAATGTATGAGTTGTCCCATGACAATACGATAAATCTCCACCTACACAATGACCTGCTTGAACTTTTACACCTTGCATTGTCAAATATTTTTGAAGTTTATTATCTTC
>JAKSUT010000057.1 GCA_024408705.1 bacterium
CCATAATTACCTCTTTTTATTACTTAAAAATCTTTTTGGGATTTAATATATTTTTCTCATCAAAAAGTTTTTTTACTTTTTTCATATATTCTAATGTTACATCATCAATAGCAAATTGCATATAACCTGATTTTTCCAAACCTATTCCATGTTCTCCAGACAACGTTCCACCAAGCTCAATAGCTTTTTTGTGGATTTCATCTTTTGCCATTTTATAATGTTCACATTCTTCATTATTATTATAATCCAACAAAATATGCGGATGGATATTACCATCTCCGATATGCCCAACTATTGCATATAAAAGATTTTTGCTTTCACAAATTTTTTTAATTTCTTCTATCAGTTGAGAAATTTTTTCTCTTGGAACAACAATATCGCCAGATTCAACATTTGGTTTTAATTTTGCACACGCACCAAAAGCAGATCTTCTTGCTGTCCAAATTTTTTCTGCATCTTCTTTTGTATTTGCAATTTTTATTTCTTTCGCATTTTGTTCTCTGCAAATTTTTGCAATTTTTTCTTGTTGATAAGCAAGCGAACATTCAAAACCATCAACTTCTATCAACAAGGCTGCTGCATACTGTGTTAAAAGTCCAGACGGACAAAAATCTTCTATTGTTTTTAATGTTTTATTATCCATAAAATCAAGCGTTGCAGGACAAAGTTTATTTTTCAACACTGAAGTTACTGCATTTATAGACTCTTTTACGGTATCAAAATAAACCAACATAACACTTGAACTTTCTGGTTTTGGAACAAGCTTTAACAACGCTTCAACAATAATTCCCAAAGTTCCCTCTGAACCAACAAAAAGTTGCAACAAATTATATCCTGTAGAATTTTTTGCCGTTTTTGAACCAACAGTAATCAATCTTCCATCAGCCAAAACAACTTTTAATTCAATGACATAATTTCTTGTACTTCCATATTTAAAAGATTTTGCTCCACCAGAATTTAGTGCAATACTTCCACCTATTGTAGAAACTTTTAAATTTGAAGGGTCTGGTGGATAAAATAAACCATATTTTTCTGCTTCTTCGTTTATATCATTTACAACCACACCCGACTGAACTCTTATAGTCAAATTTTCATCATTAATTTCTAAAATTTTATTCATTTTAGAAAAATTCAAAATTATACCACCATCAACTGCAACACAACCTCCGATAAGATTTGTTCCAGCACCTCTTGAAATTAACGGAATATTATTTTTATACGCAAGTCTTGCTATTTTTTGCACTTGTTCTGTTGTTTCAACAAAAACAACCACATCAGGTAAAGTATTTAACTCTTTTGTATTCGTTGCATCTTGAGCATAAACATATAGTTCTTCTTTATTTGTCAAAACATTTTCTGAAGTTACTATATTTTTTAATTCATTTATAATGTCATTAGTCAACATAAGATGTTATTTTTTCTATACTTTTTCCTATTGTTGCAAGTTGTTTATCTATTCCATCAACTTTTTTAGCTAATTTTGTATCTGCTTTCATATCTGAAGTATCAACCTTGCTCAAAACTTCTTTTACTATTGTTTTTATATTTGTTGCAGTTGGTTTTACTACAGATTCTTTCTTTGAAAGTTCTTTTATTTTGTCTTCCAAAGATTTGATTTTTTCTTGTTGTTTATCCATTTTTTTCAAGAATTTATCAAACATTGATTCTAAATCAGATTTTTTAATCATATTTTGTTTAACATAAGTTGCATCTGCAATTTTTTGTTCTAATTTAACCATTTTTTCATCAGCTCTATCAATCCATTCAGCTAAATACATAAATGTTTGGTTAAAGATTTTATCTGATTGAACATTTGTTTTTACCATTCTTGAAATTTCTTCAATTTTCTTTGACATCAAATCAATTTGTGATTTTGAATCATCTTCTTTGATTTTTTGATTGAACAATGCTACAACATTTTTCAAATCATTCAAATTATTTTTCAAAGACATATATGAATCATCTGAATTTAACAAAATTTTGTTTGTTCTTGAACTCAAACTTGTTAATTCATTTTTGATAACATCTATATCAAAATTTGAACCTGAACTTTGAGAAGATTTTTGTTCAAGCAATTCTTTCAAAATCATACGAACTTTTGCAATATCTGTTTCCAAATCTTGCAAAGAATAATCATAATCTTGAGATGTTTCAACACATTCACCTTGTGGAAGTTGTTGTATTTTTTGGAATCCACGAGATAAGTTTTCTTTGATTATTCTAAGTTCATTTTTTATATCAAAACATGAACTATCAACATTGTTTGTTTTGTTGTTCAAATCATCAAGATTTAAAAGAACTTCGTCTAAATCTATATTTACATTTGTGCTAGTTTCAGATTTTTCAGAAGCTATACGTTTAGGAATTTTTCTTTTAATTTCTTCTTTTATTTCATCCATCTTGTCAGAAACAAAATCTTTGATGTCTTCTGATTCTGCTACAAATGAAATTTGAGTAAAGATATTAATTAAATTTTCTAAAATTTCATCTTTTGCTTCTTGAACATTTGTATTTACAATTTCATTTGCTTCATTTATTGATTTTGAAGTTGTATCTACAGAATTTGATAATTCTTTTGATAATAAACTTGAAATTTGTTGTGATAAAGAATTTATATCTTCTTTTGAAGAAGCATTTTTATCAATATCACTTATTCTTTCTATCACACCTTTTTGTGTTTCAAGAATTTTTTTACAAGCTTCTAATGTGTCATTTTGAGTAGAACTTAACGCTTGGTCTTTTCTAATCATATCAACAATTTTCTTCAAAGCTTTAATTTCTTCCATTTCAGAATTATCTTTAGACATTAATTCTAATTTTTTATCCAATTCTGCAATGTTATTTGTTAAATCTTCTTTATTACCTGAAGAAAGTTTTTCAAATTTATCAGACAGATTTTTTATATCTGTTCTAATAGTTTTTTGATTATCAGTTATTAAAGAAAAATCAACTAATTCAGTCATTCTTTGAATAATTACATTAAACTCTTGCAATAATTCTTCTTTTGAACCATTAATTTTTTCTTCAATATTATCCAATTTTTGACTATTTGTAAGAATTTCCAAACTTTCTTTTACAATATCTACTTTTTCTTGCATATCCAATAATAAAGAAGACATTTCTGAAGTTGAATTTACGCTAGTTTCAATATAACTATCTTTTAAATCTGCGATTGTGCTTTTTACTTCATCAAATACCAAATTTAATGTTTCATTTTGATTTAATATTTTTTCTTGAACTTCATCTAATTTTTGAGTTGTTTTTTCTAAAATCAATTCTTGGAAATGTTCCAATGTTGATGAAATTTCTTCTGTTGGATTTTTTTCATCAATCATATCTGAAACATTATCTCTAAATTCATCAAACAAATTACCCAAAGAATTTTGAACTTCTGTTGAAAAATCAGTTAATTCTTCTTTTACGCTGAAAGAATTTATTGAACAATCAATATCTGATGTCATTTCAGAAATTTTGTCATAAATATCTAAACGTAAATTTTCAAATGCTTGATCAGTATTATTCTTTTCACTTAAAACATCTAAGAAAGATTTTAAATTATCAAAACTATCTTCTAGTTTTTCACTAAAGTTTTCTCTTATTTCTGTAAATGTATCTTCTGTTGTTGCTTTAAAATCTTCTGTTGAAGTTGAAACTAATCTTTCAACTTTTTCAGAGAATTTATCAATCAAAACTTTAACTTCTTCATTTGATGCTTTAAATTCTTCTTTTGTTGTAGATGCTAAATCATCAAATTTTTCAGAATAATCATCAATTAAAGTTTTAATTTCTTCTGTTTTATCTAAACTTTCTACTTGTGCTTTAAGAGTTTCTTTATTTTCTTCATTTACTTCTGTTAGTTTTGCAGACATTTCATCTACAGTAGATAAACCAAATTCTCTTATTGCTTTAATAATTTCTTGGTTACATTCATCTTGTACAACTGATAAAGAACTGATTAAACCTTCTTTTTGTTGTGAATTTAATTGTTTTAATTCATTGATTAAGAAAACTCTTGTTTCTTCTTCTTTTTCATCAATGTTATCAAAAAGATTTTGTTTAATATTTTCTTGATGTTGTTTTAATTCACAAATAATTGAATTTGCACTTTCTGAATATTTATCTTTTAATTCTTCGAAAAATTCTTCATTTGAAAGTTCTTGATTTTGTTGAAGTTGAGAAATAATATTTTCAAAATTAGTTTCTTGTTTTTCTCTTATTTCATTTATTTTATCAAGAGTTCTTTCTTGAATTTCATTTAGTTCTTTCAAGATAATATTTGTATTTTCATCTTGTTTGTTTTCTAAATCTTCAACAAAACTTATATCAGAATTATTTTGACATTCTTTTATTTCACTAATAATAGTATTTAAAATTTCTTGTTGTTTTGTAGTTAAATCTTCAAAATAATTATCATTTTCTCTTTTGAAATCTTCCAATTGTTCTTGGATTAACAACAAAGCTTGTTTTTGTTTTGTTTTTTCTTCTATTTCATCTTCATCAACGGCTTGAACATCTTCTAATTTTTCTAAAAATGCAGACATAGTTTCTTTTTGTTGAGAGTTAATATCTGCAAAAAGAGTTGATGTATTTTCTTGGAATGTTTCTATTTGAGCCAAAATTTCTTTTGCACTTTGTTCTTGTTGTTCTGTTAAATCGGAAATTGATTGAGCACTAATTGTTTGTTTAATTTGTTGTAATTCTTCCATCAAAGAACTTGTTGCTTCTTCTTGGCTTTCTTTCATATTTGAAAGAACTTGTGAAGCCAATGATTGTTGAAGATGTTTTATTTCTTCAAAAACATTGTTTATTGAAGCATTTTGAGAATCAACTATTTCTATTGAAAGTTCTTCTGTTAAAGTTTTCAACACTTTTTGTAATTCATTCAAAATAATTGTACTATTTTTAGCTTGAACTTCACCAACTTCTGAAAGAAGAGATGTTTTCAATTCTTCCTGAATTTGTTTTAATTCATCAATAATAGTAATTTTATTTGTATTTTGACCTTCGATAATTTTTTCTAAAACTTCTGCATTAATACCTTGTTTTTGAGATATTGCAGATAAAATTTCGCCTCTTTGTTCTTGGTTTTCTTGAATATTTTGTATTGAAGAATTTGTTTCTTCTTTTAATTTTTCTAAAACTTCCAAAAGAATTGAAATTTTGTATAAAACTTCTTGTTTTGTTTCAGAAGCATCATCTTGTAATGCTGTTTTTAATTGTTCATTTACGCTTGCAATATTTTCTTTTATTGCATATAAAGTTGTTGCGTTATTTCTTTCATTTAAATCTGTTACGCTTGTTACAAGACTGTCTCTTGCTTCTTCTTGGAATTCTATAAGTTTATTTACTAGTGCTTTTTTAGTATCTTCTTGTAATTCTTCAATTTTTTCAGCAATAGTAGCTTTTGTTTCGTCTGAAGCTTTGTTAATTTCATCAATTACTGTATATCTTGTATCATCTTGATTTCTTGTTAAAGAATCTTTTACAACATCAATTTTATCTAAAAGTTCTTGTTTTGCTTCTTGAGTTGCAAGTTCCAAATAATCTTTATTTTCTTGAATTTTTGTATAAACAGTATCTTTTGCGCGAATTACTGTTTCTTTTACTGCATTTGTTGCACTATCAATAGAAGATTGATAATCATTTGTATTTGATAAAACAATATCTTTTAAATCAGCGATATCTTCTTTTGTTTCTGTTTTATATTGATAAACAGCTTGTGAAGTAACCGCTTTTACATCTTCTGCCAATTCTTCTGCTTTTTCTATAATAACAGTTGCAGTTTTATTTTGTAATTCAGTAGCTTTTTGAGTTAATTCATCTTTTAAAGCATCTGCTGATTGAAGAATACTATCTTCTGTCAATGAAACCTTATTTATAATATCTGATTTCATTGAAGTAACAGTTTCTTTTACTGTTGTATAAGTTTCTCCAATGTCATTTAGTTGTTGCAAAACAGCACCTAGAATGTTGTTTATTGAAGAAATATTATCAACTCTTTCTGTCAAAATTTCTTTTAATTCATTAATTTCTTTTGTGTTATCAGAAGAAACTTTTGAAATAATCAAATCTAATTTTTCTTGTAAACTTACAAAATCACTAGCAAGTTTTTCTATTTGAGCTTCGTTACCTTTTTCAATTTCAGTAGAAACTGTTGTAGGTAATATTTCAATAGCTTTTTCTAATTTTTTTCTTACATCATAAAATTCTTCTGAAAAATTAATGTTCGCAATTTTATCAATATTTTCATTGAAAGAAATTACAATAGAAGCAAGTTCAGAAGTTCTTGTTGAGAAAGTATTTATTATATCTGTACTTGTTAAATTTAATTGGTTTTTCAAAGATTCAGCTTTTTCTGAAATATCAAGTAAGATATCTTTTGATTGAACAGAAGCAGAATTTTTGTTTTCTTGAATTTCTGAAATTATACCTTCAAATTTTGTATCCAAAGACATAAGAACACTTTGAACAGATGCACCTGTTTGTTCAGAAACATTTTCTTCTAATTTTGTAATATCAGCCAAAACTCTATCAAATCTTTTGTGAAGTTCTGCTGCTATTTCATAATTTTTAGGGTCATCTTTTACTTCTTTTATTCTTTCTTGAAGATTAACTATTTCAGCTTTGATTTCATAAGTTTCTGCTAATGATGTTTTCAACTTTTCTTCTGTTTCATTAGCAATTCTATCAACATCTACATAATAATCTTCAACACGTGCTTTTAATTCACCATAAGCAGAAGTATATTTTTCTGTATATCCACTAAATAAATTTTCTAAACTTGATATACAAGTATTAATTTGATTTGTAACACTATTATCAAGGTCAAAAGTAGCTTTGTTAAAATCACCTTTTATAGTACCAATTTGAGTTCTCATTTCTGCAAAGTTATAAAATACATCTTCTTTGAATGGATTATCTTTTGTTAAAATATTTGCAGATAAAGTTTGTATTTTTTCAATAATATCTTGAATATTTTTTGAATTTTCGTCAATTAAAACTCTTTTTTCTTCTTCCAATTCAATTTGATTTTGTTTAATTATTTCTGGCAAAGAATTAATAGAAGCTTTAATTTCATCTGTATCAACTTTAATGCTTGATTTTATATTATCTCTTGATGCGTCAATTCTTTTTCCTATTTCTTGGAAATTAGCACAAACTGCTTCGTAATTTACTTTCAAAGTATCTGACAAAAAGCTTTTTGAAGCGATTAATTCTTGAGAAATTCTGTCAAATAAAGCTGTTATTTTTTCAAATGTTGCATCTCTTTTAACATCAGCAGTATCTTGAGCAACAGAAATTTTGTTAGAAATATCTTCTAAACTTGCACTCAAACCAGAGAAACCAAATGTTGTATTTTTTTCAAATGTTGAACGTGTAGTTTGTGCAATTACTGTTAATTCTTCAACTAAATTCTTTATTTCTGCAAAATTTACTTCATAACCACGAGTCAAAACATCTTGCAAAGAATTTAATTTCAAAGATAAACCACCCATTATTTCTTTAATTTCAAGAGAACTTGAGCCGTAATCTCTTACTAATGCTTCTTTTGATTTGATAACTTCTTGAGAGAAATTTTCAATAATTGAAAGCATATTTTCTAAATTATCTTTTGAATTTTGATTTAATTCGTTTTTAATTTCTTCAACTCTGTCACCAATTTCTGTAAAATTATTTACAACTGTTTGAGTGTTTTTTACAGAAGCATCACCAACAGTTTGTCTAACTGCGATGATTTCAGATAAAACTTTACTTATATCATTTAAAATATTTTCAAGATTTTTTTGAGAATTTTGAATAATGAAATTACCAGCGGTAGAAAGTTCTTCTTTCAAATTTCCCATTCTGTTATCTAAAACAGTAACATTTTCGCTTGATGCTAGTTGTATTGCATTTTTTGAAGCGATAATTTCTTCTGCAGCAGAAGAAATTTTTTCTTGAATTTTTACCAAATTATTTTGAGCAGATGCTTGCAAATCTTCTTTTGCATTTGCGATTTTTTCAATTGTTTCATCAAATCTTTCGTTTAACAATTGAGTATTTGCTTCAATATTTTCAGTAATTTCTGTTTTTGATAAATCTACTTTTTCAGGAATTTTATCAATTTTTGTTTCTAAAATAGCTCTGTTATTTACTGAACTTTTTTGCAATTCATCTTTAATTGTAGATATTTTTGAAGGAATTGATTTTATATCATCTGATAATGTTAAAACTTTTTCATCTGTATTTGTATTTATATCTTTTACTGCAAGAGAAATATCTTCTGCTGTTTTATCAATACTTTCAACTATCAAAGAAGTATTTTCGTCAGCTTTTTCATCCAAATATTGTTTTGTTTCAGTCAAAGAATCTTTAACTTTATCAACACCTTTTTGAATATCAGCTTTTGTTATATCTTGTTTTTTTGCCATTTCGTTTGTCAAAACATTTGTGCAAGTTACAAGATTTTCTTTTAATTCTTTTTCTGTTGTTTTTGTAATTTCTGTGAAGTTTAAGAAAGAATTTTTAATATCCATTGTATTTAAAAATTCATACAAACTTTTCAAACCTTGGTTTGTATCAGCTAAATCTGAACGAATTAAATTTGTACTTTCCATAACTTCTTTTGCAAAAGCAGAAAGTTCTTTTCTGAAACCAATAAATTCTTCTTCAGAAGAAATGTTCAAAATTTTTGTTTCTAAATTATCAAGTTGTGCAATAAGCATTTCTTGGTTTTGTTTTCCTGTTTCAGAAAGCATATTTTTCAATGCATTTATTACACTAATACTTGAATCTAATTTTTCTGTAAGGGTTTTGAAATTATTTTGGTTTGGCAATTTTTCTACAAAATCTGCCATTTTCATATTTTGAGAAATTAATTGAGCAACTTGTTCTCTTTCTAATTTGAAATCTTCTTTAGTAACAAAAGTGTTTATTGTTTCTTCAAGTTCTCTATTTTTGTGGTCAATTACTTGCATTGTAGAAAGAATGGCATCTGAAGATAAGAAAATATTTTCAATATCTTTTTTCAAATTTGCAAAATTTTCAGTTGAATCCAAATTTTTCAACAATTCTGAAAAATCTTTAAAATTAGCATTTAAATTTAAAACAGTAGATTCAAAACCATTGTTTATGCGTTCCATCTCATTTTTTAATTGAGATAATCCACGCATAATTTCATCTTTTTTAGATTCATCTTTTTGCAATGTTTCAACTTTTATTTCAACATTTGTAATCAAATCTCTTTGAATAGAAAAATCTCTTGAAACACCATTTAAATTTGTAGCGATAATTTCAAAAAGTTCTTTTATTTCACTACCTGTAAGTTGCTTGTCTGTTGTATCTTGAATATTTTGAAAAGATTTGTCAATCTGTTCAAATCTTTGAGCTAAAAATCTTTGACGTTCGTCAATTCCTCTTTTTAACTCAACTAAAAATTCTTTCATCAAATCAGCTGTTTCATCATTGTTAATTTTATCAAGACTATTGCTGATTTCTGTCATTAATCTATCAGTATTACCTGCGTTTACTGCTGTTTGTGCACGCATTGAATCAAGAGCTTCTGCAATATAATTAAAACTCTCTTGTATATTTTCTTCAAAATCTACCATTAATTTCTCTTTCCCCACAATTTTTTCTTCGTTTATTTTAGCAAATATATGCAATATTTTCATGTATTTATTACGATTGTAAAGACAAATTTTAACATTGTTAACTTTTCTAAATCTGTTTTTTAT
>JAKSUT010000058.1 GCA_024408705.1 bacterium
AGTAAAAAACATGTTTTTATATTATTGTAAGTCTATGATGAGGGCAAGCAAAATTGCAACTCCGACAAGTCATAGAGTTAAACATCAAAAGGTTTAGAAATTTTCTCGGGTTTTCACAAGGTTATATCAGAAGGCATAATCCGATAAAAAATCTACAACAATCTATCGTAGGCAAACTCAAAGAGTTTTTGACAATTAATAAAAAAATCAAAATGTCAAAATACAGAGTTACTTATCATAGAAGACAGTTACAAAAAATGGAATCCTTGATTGCAAGCAATAGTGATCACGTTTTCTTACAAGGTCAGAAACTTAATCAACTAAGATAAAGGGTAAAAATTATGAGCATGGTACTTGGAACAGTTGCAGCACAACAACAAATAGCAAGAACAAGTGATTTAGATCTTGAAATAAGCAAAATTCAACAAGCAAAAATTGATTTGCAAAGGAATGTTGCAGATTTGGTTGATGCTGGTTCTGATTTAGATCCTAAAAGCCCTGCCGCAAAACAATTAGAAGCAAGAAAAGAAGCTTTGGTAAATTTAGAAAAGAAATTGGATATGCAATTACAAGCATACGAAGGTCAAAAAGCTACGGTAAATAAATCATTAGGTTATATTCAACAAAATTGTGGTCAAAGTAAATAAATTTTTTAAATAAACAAAAAGGCACAAAATGTTTTCATTTTGTGCCTTTTTGTTATAGTCTTGTTTTATGGCTAATGTATTAGTAATAAAATCTTCAAAAACAGATGTGTATGAAAATTTAGCTTTTGAGACTTGTCTTTTGGATTATGCAACGAAAAACAAAGATGTTGCTATTCTTTTTTTGTGGACAAATGATAAGACAGTTGTTATAGGAAAACATCAAAACCCTTATAAAGAATGTAATTTGAATTATATGGAACAAAATCAAATTAAGGTTTCAAGAAGAATTACTGGTGGAGGTGCGGTTTATCACGATAAAAATAATATTAATTTTTCATTTGTTATGTCAAATGATTTGTATGATGTAAAAAGGCAGTTTGAAGTTATTTTAAAAGCTTTGAAAAAAATAGGCTTTTCAGCAACTCTTTCTGGGCGTAATGATATGGAGATAGATGGCAAAAAGTTCTCTGGAAATGCTTTTTATAAAACGAAAACTTCGGGGTTGCATCATGGGACTATTCTTGTTGATACAGATGTTGATTTGATAAAAAATTGTCTTACTCCAAATAAAATGAAAATAAAAAAACATTCAGTTTCTTCTGTAAAATCAAGAGTTGTTAATTTGAAAGAAATAAAATCAGATATTTCAAAAGACGAAATAATAAATTCTATAACAGAAGAATTTGAAAAAGAGTATGGAGTTCAAACTCTTTTGGAAGATACAGTAATTGATAAATCAAAGGTTGAGGAAATTACACAAAAATATGGCTCAAAAGAGTGGTTATTTGCAAAATACAAAGAAGAAGGAATAAGAGTTAGTGGAAATTTTGATTGGGGCTTTTTTGAACTTGTTTATGTCTTAGATAATGGGAAAGTTGTGTTTTTTGAACCTTCTACTGATTCTTTGGAAACAGAAATTTTTGATATGTTAAAAGAGTATATAATTGGAAAAACGTTGAATGATTTAGAAAATTGTACTTTTGCAAAAACAAAATTGCAAAAAGACATTTTAAGCGATATTCTATTATTGGTTTTAAATAAATAAGGTATTTAGTATGCAAAATATCGAAATGGAAAAACGAACTTTATTTGTGATTTTGTTGACTCTTTTGACAATGTGTGTAGAAATTGTTTTTGGTTATATAACTAAATCAATGGCTCTTCTTGCTGATGGCTGGCATATGGGAACTCATGTTTTGGCTTTTTCGCTTACTTATTTTTCGTTTGTAATAATCAGAAAAATGTCAAATAGCGATTGTTTTGCATTTGGAACTGGTAAAATTAGCATACTATCAGGATATACAAGTTCTTTGTTTTTAGGATTAACTGCTTTTATGTTGATGTTTGAGTCTGTATCAAGGTTGTTTAATCCTGATAAAATAAATTTTGATGAAGCTATGATAGTTGTTATTGTTGGCTTGGTAGTGAATATATTGTGTTTAAAAATAATGGGAGATAATCACGAATTTCACTCACATCATAAAAAACACGATAGTGAAAATGTTAATTATAAATCAGCTTATTTGCATATTTTGGCAGATGTATTAACTTCTGTTCTTGCTATTGTTGCATTAGTATTTGGTAAATTCTTTAATATGGCGTTTTTAGATGCTTTGATGGGGATTGTCGGTGGTGTGATAATTTTAAAATGGGCTTATGAACTCGTGAAAAAAACTGGCGGAATTTTGTTAGAGAAACAAGATGAAAATTTGAAAAGTTTGATAAAAGAACAAATTGAAGGTGACGGTGTAAGTAAAATAGAAGATTTAAGAATATTTAATGTCGCAGAAAATGATTATGCTTTGATTTTAAAAATTAAAGCTGAAAATTGTTCTGTTGAAAACTATAAAGCACGTTTAAAAAATGTTGATGTGGATTTACATTTCATCCGCATTGAGCTTGTTTGAAACTTTCTCAAATATTTTTACTGCTTCTTTGATACATTCTTTGCAAGGTCTTTTTTGGTAGTATTCGCTAGTTCTAAGTTGAGGGTTTACACTTCCGTCAAAATTTATGCCCAGAAGTTCGCAGCATCTTATTGACCCAAATTTTTCTTTAAATTCAAGTCCTAATTCTTGGATAAGTTTGTAATGTTTGCCTTTTTCTTCTTGGGTTAGATTTGCGTCATTATAACCATATTTCAAGCCAGCGACCATAAACATTCCACTTACTGCACCGCAAACTTCTCTAAGTTTACCCATTCCGCCACCAAATGAAGATGCTATTTTTAGTGCAGTTTCTTTTGGTAAATCCAATTCTTCTGCGTATGTTGCAAAAACTGCTTGCGCGCAGTTGTAACCTTGTTTGAAATATTTAACTGCTAATTCTTCTTTTTCCATAATTTAATTTTAATATAAACTAGAGAAAATGGCTGATTTTTAATAGTAATATTTTGAAGAAATACTATTTTATGTTATAATTCTTCTTAACAGAGGTTAAGATATGACAAAAAATTTAAAAATTACAATTTTTGCAACATTATGTTTTTTATTTTTAATACTTTGCGTTTTTGGTTTGTCAAAAATTAAAGTAGATGATTTTAATAAAGCTGCTGTTATCTTTTTGGTTGATGCTTCAGCTTCAAATCAAGCAAATTTGCAAAAAGAAAGATTAACAATAAGACAATTATGCGGAATGTTAGATCCTGAAGATCATATAAAAATTTTAAGAGTGTCAGAAAATTCTTATTTGATTTATGAAGGTTCTCCACAAGCTTTTTCAGAAATAAATAAATCAATGGAAAGTTTTACTAAGTATGATGAAAGAGAATATGGTACTGCTTATGGTTTGTCTATGAAAAAAGCATTTAACCATGTTCGTAACATGAAAACTATGGGGTATATTCCATCTGTTGTCGTTCTTGGAGATTTGGAAAATGAAGGTAATACTGAAAATCAAATTGATTGGAAAACTTTTCCAAATGACGTAAAAACATTAAAAACTCAAATTCCTGAATTTTCAATGATGTTTTTATTTGCGGCTCCAGAAAAATTAGATGTTGTAAAAGAATCTCTAACACCAGTGTTAGGAGAAGAAAAACTTATTGTTGCTCCTGAAACAACTGTGAATAAAGCTATGAGAAGATTTTTAACTGCAATTGGAAGGTAAAAGATGAAAGTAGTAGTAAAATATAAAAACGATTTAAAAGAATTTGAAGATAAAACTTCAATAACAATAGGTTCATTGGATGGTTCAGATTTTGTTCTATCAGAAATAGAAGACAAATTCTCTGTTACAATGGCTTTTGTTCCAAAATATCAAAAATATGTTTTGATAAATGTGAGCGAAAATGGAGACATTTTATACAATGGTCAATCATTTACAAAGGTTTTAGTTGATAAAACATTTGTTTTATCTATAAAAAAAGTTTCTGAGTCTATTTCTATAACAGTTGAATATAATGCTCAAACTCAAGATAATTTAGTTACTCAAAGCACAGCAGGTGTTTTTTCAAGTGAAGTAGAAAATGCAAGAGTTCGTATTATTCAAGAAATTGGCGCAGGCGTTATGGAATTGAAAGAAAATATGTTATCTGTATTTTCTTTCTTGTTTTTGCTAAATGCAATAACTGTTTTATTATCAGTTGTTTCAGCATTTGGTGTGACAAACTTTATGTTAGGTTTTTCAATTTCTAACGGAACTTCAGGGTTAAATCTTTCAACTAATTACGGCTTTTTGATAGGTTTTTCTTTGATGATTTTAACAATTTCAATGATGCTAAAACATTCAGTATTTTTATATTTTAGAGTGGAAAATGCAAAAAGTAAAAATAAGAAAGTAGATTCTCCACATTCATTTTTATTTACTGTTTCTTGTTTATTTTTCTTTTTGATTTACATCCTAAATATAATGTATTATAATCAAATTCCAAATTTTGTATTCTTCTCATTCTTGGTTTCATTGTTCTTTGTTGGCGGTTTGGCTGCAGTTTCTATTGCCGCTGGTTATATGAAAAATCAATATAATATAAACAAGAAAAATCTTATAAATATTGAATATAGAGCTGATTTAGAAGGTGTAATGAGAAATTACAGAGCTCAAATTGAAAATTATATTGCAAATTTGTCTGATAGAAAAATAGATGCGATAAAAAATGCTTTGTTAAACGAACAATTACGTTCAATAGTTGAAACATTTATCGGTATTTTAACAGCTCCATTCTTGGCTTATGGGGTGTCAAACACTTTGGCATCTTGTTTCCCTGAAGCAGCTAACTGGGTAAGAATTTCTGGTTTACGTTTCAGTCCGATTTTCTTAGTTTTGGCTACTTTCTTAATCGTGTTCGCATTTTTTGCTTTCACAAGAGCATTTACTATTACAAAACAAATTAATGGTTCTGAAACTATTAAGTTTGACGGATTTACAGATTTTTCTTATCACGGATGTAATATTTTAGGTGTTGATGGTGTAAGAAATTTAACAAGAGAAAAAGTTATTACTCTTACTATCGCTTGCATTATCATTTTGATTGAATTTACAATGAATGTTTCATATTTCATTAGTGAAATAGGTTCTGATCCACAAGGATTTTTCCTAAGTTGCGTTACAGCTCTTGTTCCAACTGCATTATTAATCGCAGAAACAACATTGTTAAGTTCAACATATTATAAAATAGGAAACTATAATAATTTATTGATAAGGATTTCTTAGCATGATAAATAAGCCGGTAATAATTGGTGTTGTATCTTTTCTGATTGTATCGGCTGCTTTTTGCTGCGTTAAACCACCAACAGTTACAAGAGTAAATTTTTCAAGTGCTAATGTATCTATGGACAGTGTTTCTAATCAAAGTTATCAGACGGTGAATTTTTCTAATGTTGAACGTGTAAATAATAGAAATATGTCTAATAAAAATCGTGCTGTTCAAAATAAAAATTTGGCATTTAATACTGAAAATAAAAAGATTATTTATAAAAATAGTAATAGCGTAAGTTCAAATGGTAAAATCAACAATCAAGGTTGGGTTTCTCATAACAGAACAAGTGTAAATTCTAGTAGTGGTGTTAATAATCGCGGCTGGAATATGCAAAATGCAAATAATATAAATCAAGGCAAATTATCTGATGCTGACACACATCCTATAAGAGAAAGAGATGTTGATTGGGCTACTTGGAGAAGTGAAGTAGTAAACCTTGTTTTAGAAAGCAGTTATCAAATAAAAGAATTAGAAAAATATGAAGTACTAACTTGGTTTTATTACAAGTTTAAGGTTCATGCAGATGGTAGAATTACCGATGTAAGAGTTTATTCTTTAAACATGTATCAAGAGGATATTCAATTAGTTGGGAAAATGATTGAAGGTTTAGCTTATAATCGTGTGTTAGCTTATCCTAGAAATACTAAGAGAAAAGTTGTTGATGTTTCAGCATTGTATGTTTTCGATGATAAGGAAAAAAGAACACGTCCTGAAGAGTTTAATGATATTGAAAGATATAAATATTAAAAAAATAAGCAAATGAAAAGCACAGCAAATAACTCATCCGCTGTGCCAAATCTCTTTTAATATCCTTGTGTTTATTTAAGCAGTTTGTTTAACTCTTATTTCATCTATCAAACCTTCAAAGAATTCGTTTACCAATTCTGTAACGATTTCCATTTTGTTTTCTAATTCATTAATTCCTACCAAATAAGTATCATTTTTCATAACGACTCCTTAGCTTACTGTTTCCTAACTCTATATATATCGACATCATTTCTCAATATCTTTAATATTTTATTTAAAATGTTAACATTTTGTATTAATATGCTAAAATGTAGTTATGCAAAGCATTAGATGGTATGATAAAAATCCTTTATTAAAAGAAGTTTTTGAATTTATACAAAAACTTGATTCTCATGCTCAAATTGAAATTGCAAAAGATATATTACAAATATTGATGAGTGATTCAAATATTGATATAGATAAAGCATTAAATGAAATAAATCGAGAAAGACCAAAAAACTGTAATCGTTGGTATGATAGCAATATTGATTTACATTCTTCTTTTGCAATTTTAAAAAAATTACCTGATGGTTATAGAAAAATAATTTTAGACCGAATTATAGAATCTGCATTGTTGATGTATTTCGGACATGTTGATGTAGAAATGGATAATGAATATGACACATAAAATCTTAGTTACAGGTGCTTCAAAAGGAATAGGTTTAGAAATTTCAAAAGGGCTTTCAGCTTCTGGTTTTGATGTTTTTTTGTCATCAAGAGATGAACACAAATTAAAAGAAAATGCACAAAACATTGGTGCTAAAGGTTTTTTAAAATGTGATTTGTGCAAAGAAGATGAACTTTTTAAATTAGGCGATTTTGTAAAAAAAGAAGAAATAGATATTTTGATAAATAATGCAGGCTTATATATTTATAAGAATATTGAAAATGTTGAGTATTTAGAGATTTTAGATATTTTTAAAACAAATTCAATGGCATGTATTTATTTGACTTCATGTGTCGCAGAAACAATGAAAAAAAATAATTGGGGTAGAATAATTAATATTGGCTCTATTTCAGGTGTCATGGGAGAAGCTTATGCAAGCTTGTATTCTGCTTCAAAAGCCTCTTTAATCGGTTTTACGAAAGCAACTGCACTAGAACTTGCGCAATATGGAATTACAGTAAATACAATTAATCCAGGGTGGGTAGAAACAGAATTAGGTATGAAATCTATTGAAGAAAGTGAATTTAGCTTAGAAGAAACACTTGAAACAATACCTCAAAGACGTTTTGTAAAACCTGAAGAAATAGAAAAAATGGTAGAATATTTGATTTCAGATGCGGCAAAAGGCGTTACTGGTCAATCAATAAATATTTGTGCAGGATTGAGTGTCGGAATATAAAAATAAAGGGGCAAAAAATCGCCCCCAGCCTTTGAAAATGGAGTTTTGTGAGTGAATTATTATTCTTCTCTTCTCTTCTTTTCTCTTTAAATTTTGTTTTATGAACCAACAAGTTTTAGAGCTTCTTCTAGTAATTGTTTTTGTGAAGAAATTAATTTGCTTGATAGTTCAAGTTGAACTTTTGCTTGTTGATATTGAGAAATTCCGCCTTTGAAGTCTACGTTTGATAGTTCAAGTAAACCAGAACGAATTTCGCCTCTACCCATAACAGGTTGTCCTGATTCTTCAGTTTCAATGAATTTACCATCTTTTATTTCATATAAACCTGCGGCATTGTGAAAATTCATGTTTGCGATTTTGTATAACGGAACCATCTTTTTGCCTTTGTCAGCTTTTCCGTATAATACTCCGTCACCTTTAACTTCGTAATCATCATATTTACCCAAATATTTGCCGTTGTTTGGGTCAATCCAAAGTTTTACGTCAGTTGTCGGAATATTCATTGCTCCGCCATTGGCAAGAGTTTGTTCGTACATATCTGCACTAATTTCTTTAGTTCCTTGCATAATTTCGCCTTTTTCGTTTAAAATATATGCTTGAACTCTGTTTCCGTCTTTGTTTTTATATACACCTTCTTTGTCGAAAGTGAAATCACCAAGTCTTGTGTAAATATTTCTGTTTTGGTCATCTTTTACTACAAAGAAACCTTTTCCTTCTAAAAATAAGTTTGAGTTAGAAGTACCTGGAGTTGATTTACCTTGACTGAATTTTTTAGTTGGGTTATCAAGGATTGCACCACCTAAAAATGTGCTGAAATTGACTTGTGATTCTTTGAACCCTGGTGTATAACAGTTTGATAGGTTGTCAGCGATTACGTCAATCCAGTTGTTAGTTGCTTTTTGAACATTTAATGCTGTTACAAAAGAATCATTCATTGTCGTTCTCCTTGTTATTTTGTCTTTGTTTTTGTTGTTCTTGGTTTTTATTTCTTGAATAACTTAGTTCGTTATATTCAAGATTGTTTTCAGTAAATGCTTGTCTTAAAAGTCCGATGTTGTTTCTTAAATACGCTTCAACTGCTGTGTTTCCAGGGATAAAGTTTGCTGAAAGCACGCCGTTTTTATCAACCTTCATAATTACTGCAACGTCTTTGTCAAAATCAATTCTAAATGGTTTGTTTGTTTGCATAGATTCTGCAAGTGAATCTATTAATGCTTTTGATACTGGAACTGATTTTTGTATCATTTCAGTTTTTGCGTTTTCTGTGAAAGTTACCATATTTTTAGCAAGTGTTTCACCACTTATGGCTGTTGTAGTTTGATTTGCGTTTGTAAGTTCAAGGAAGAAATTAATATCTTCATCATTCATTGTTAAAGATTTCATTTCTGCATTAATACCAATTAGTTGATTAATATCACTTTCTGAATTGGTTTTGCTTATTCTTCCTGTTTGAATAGTGTTAATTGCCATAATTTTTTCGTTTAATTCAGACAATGTATTATTTATAAGCTTTTCGTTATTTGATAATGCTCTGTTATCTTGTTGTGTGAAAAGCACTTTTTCATTAATTTCGTTATTTGATAATGCTCTGTTATCTTGTTGTGTGAAAACAGCATTTTCATTAATGTTTATGTTTTGAGCATTATTATTTATAATAATGTTAGTATTTTCTTTTTGAGAAATTATTTCACTATTGTTTTCTTGATTTTGTGTTGCAACTGCTTTTACGGCTTCTTTTGAAGACAATTTTGTTTTATCATCATTTGCCACTTTTTCAGATTTTGCAGTTTCAACTTTTTTATTTTCTGCAAGTTCGTCTTTGAAACTTTTTACATCGTCTTTTTTTTCTGTTGTGACGTTAGTTTTCTGATTTACAGAATTGCTTGTTTCAATCGTTGCTGATGAAATTGTATCTACGTTCATTGATTCTCACTTTCAAACTTGTATTTTTTTATTATTTCTTCAAGAAGAGCCTCTTCTTCTTGTGTTTCTCTCTTGTGCATAAAGTGTCTTTGTACACCGATTTCTGAAAGTTGGTTTAGTTCTGCTTTTTTTTCTTCTTCTTTGTATTGTTCTTTATTTTTTTCTTTGT
>JAKSUT010000059.1 GCA_024408705.1 bacterium
GAAGTAACACTATGAGGAAGTGAACCTATCGCCAACGCACATAAACTTAAATCTTTTTTATCCATATAACCCAAATACTAAACATTTTTAAAATAAGTGGGCATAGAAAGCCTACACCCACTTATAAATAATTTACGCTTCTACAGTTTCTTCTTCGATTTCTTCTTTCAAGATTTCAGAAGCTGTAACAACAACTGCTAATTCAGTTTTAACTTTTGAAGTTAATTTAATTAGCATTTTGTATTCGCCAACTTTGTTGATTGGAGCATTCAAAGAAATATCTTTCTTATCAATTTCCAAACCAGATTTAGCTAAAATTTCTTCAGTCAATTTCTTAGTAGTAATTGTACCGAATAATTTTCCGCTTTCGCCAGCTTTTGCACTCAATTCCAATTGACCCATAGCTTCGATTTTCTTAGCTGTTTCAAGAGCTTCTTGGTGCAATTTTTCTTGTTTTGCTTTAATTCTTGCTAAGTTTTGTTCTCTATTTTTCAAAGCACCTTCAGTAGCAACTTCTGCTAAACCTTGAGGTAACAAGAAGTTTCTTGCATAACCATTTTTAACATTAACTACGTCGCCTGCTTCACCTAAATTTTGAACATCTTTTTTCAAAATAATTTGCATTTGTTTTTCTCCTTTATCTGTCCCCTTCTCACTTTTGAAAGGGTTAGAATGAGGACTAAAATCCTGCCTCATTCAAATCTACAAACAAAATCGTACTAAAAACATAAGCAGAAGTCTATTATTTTTTTAATTTATGTTAATAACAGCGACAGATTCGACATGATAGGTATGGCAAAACATATCAAACGGTTGAATATATTCTACACTACAACCTTTTTCGCACAAATATTTCAAATCTCTTGCCAAAGTTGCAGGATTACAACTTACATAAATAATTTTTCCTTTTGAAAGACTATACGCATAATCCAAGCTTTCCTTTGTACAACCTTTTCTTGGCGGGTCTAAAATCACACAATCAAAACGTCTTTTCTTTGTTTTAAGTTCCTTTTCAAAAAATTTTGCAGCATCCATGTTGTGAAGTTCAACGTTTTTAACCTCATTTTTTTCACAAGTTTCTTGCGCTAATTCAACAGATTGTTTACATTCTTCTACACTCACAACTTTTGAGGCAACATCAGAAAGACAAATACCAATTGATGTAATACCTGCATAAGCATCTAAAACAGAAGGGTTTTCAAAGTTTTTAGAAATATAATTTTTTATAAATCCAAAAATATTTTCAGCACTTTTTGGATTAATTTGGAAAAATGTATTTGCGCCAATTCTGAAAGTTTTATCTAAAATGCGTTCTTTAACAAAATCTTTTCCGACCAAAAGCTCTGTATTAGGACTCAAAATAACATTTGTTTTTTTAGAATTAAAGTTCACACAAACGCCAGAAACTTCTTTAAATTCTGAATAAATAGCATTTGCAAAATCTTTTAATCTATCAAAACTTTTTGTCGCATTAACAACCAAAACCACAAGAATTTTACCAGTTGCGGCTGAAACTCTCAATACAACGTGTCTCAAATCGCCTGTGTGCTTCTTTTCGTTAAACCCTGAGATAGAAAAATCAAAGGCTTTATTTCTAATAAAATCAATCACTTCATCACAAATTTGAGGTTGAATTGGACAATGTTTAATATTCACAATTTCGTGAGTTTTTTGTTTAAAATAGCCTGCCAAAATTCTTTTAGAAACTTTTGTTTGAGAAATAGGATACTGAATTTTATGACGATATTCTCTTATGCTAGGACTTGCAATAGTGTCTTTAATTTCAATATCAAGTCCGCCGATAGATTTTATCGCATCTTCAACGATTTGTTTTTTTAAAACAAGTTGATAATCATAATCAACAAACTGTAATTGACAACCGCCACAAACTTTTGACATAGAGCAAAACGGTTCAACTCTATGCGAAGATGGAGTTACGATTTCTACCACTTCTGCGTTTGCCCAAGTTTTTGTAACTTTAGTAACCTTTGCTTTCACAACATCTTCAGGACAAGCATTTTCAACAAATACTACTTGACCTTCGTGTTTTGCAATTCCATAGCCTAAATTTGAAAGCTTTTCTATATTTAATTCAACTATATCACCATTTTTCATATAACGATAATAGCATAAAAGTTAAATAATTATTTTACATTTTAAATCATATATTGCAGCCAAGTTTTGCTATTCTCATTCAAACTTTTATGCATCATAGTAAAAGAAGCAACAGTACCTATCATAGCAAAAATCTTCAAAACAACTTCTTCAGCTTTATCTTTAGGTTTAAATTCTTCAAATCCCCATTTTTTGTAAACAGGAACAGCCGATTTTTTTGCTTGCAAAAACAATTCATCGTAATCATCTTTCGAAATTGCATTGAACATTTTTGTAGAAACATTGTTTCCTCTATATTTTTTATCAACTGCAACATCATAAATTTCTAACATTTTTTTAGATTTTTCATCTGCATAAGCAAACATAGAGCCACAAATTTTGTTATTTTCATCTCTTGCAACCAACAATGTTGCATCATCATTTTGGGTCAATATTTCCGGAGCGGTAGATTTAAAGAGATTAGAAATAAATGCACCTAATTTTGATTTAGAAATATTTTTATTTGCAAATTTTATAACATGATTTGCAGTATTTTTATAATTATAAGTATTTTTAGTAACCTCTGAAACATACAATTTTCCTTGTGGAGTATCTATTTCAAAAGGTTTAACAGGATTTTTAATTGAACCAAAACTTTGTGTATTTGAAAAATTTATATTCATGAAAAAACTCACTTTAATCTACACAAGTAAATTAAAGTGAGTAAAAATTTTTATTGCTTAATTATAAAACTTCTTTTACAAAATTTAAACTTTTTGCATAATGAAGATATATTCGTGATTAAAGATATAATAGCCACCTGCAAGCGCTCTGTATCTCCAAAGATTTGCAGTACGTCCTTTTGCTCTTTCGTTACCTTGAATATCTTTAACAATAGTAGCTTTAAGCACAAAACCTAAATTAGCCATTCTTTCCATACATTTAAAAGCCAATGGAATTTCTTGAGAATGTTTGTAACTGTTTCCGATAATCAATGCTGCAAAACGACCTTTTTCAAGCAAATCATAACCGTTTTTAGCAACTTTTTCGAACATATCATAGAACTGTTCAGTTGTTTCACAGTTAGACAAATCTTCTTTTTTATCTGAAAATTTAATAATGTCATCATAAGGTGGGTGCAAGATAAGGAATTGAGCTTGTTTTTCGCCCATGATATCCAATCTTGCTTTCACTTTTTCTTTTGCAAGTTCAGAAGTCGAATCTGCACAGATAATATTCACATCTGTGACAAGTTGTTTTGGAGTAAATTTTTCTGAAACGCTTTCGGCAAGTTCGTCTTTCAACTCAACACCGATACAGCGCCTTTGCATATTTATAGCTTCGATACCTGATGTTCCTGAACCAAAGAACAAATCAAGCACAATATCGTTTTTCTTTGTAAATCTTTCATAAAGTTGTTGAGCAACTTGTGGAATATAATTCCCGTGATAATCATTTGAATGACCGTGTTCTTTCAAACGACTTGGGAAAGTCCAAAGTGTATTAGTAAACACGTGTGCATAATCTTTCCATTTATTCAAATTGATATCGCTATATTTTGTTGTTTTAATAGCATTTTTATCAACTACTTTTAAATCAGCTTTTGATTTCTTTTTTGTTTTTTTCACAACTTCAAGTGAAGCCGGAATAGTATTCAAATCCTCTTTTGCAAATCCTTTTGCCATAAACGTATAATCTCCTTTTTTACATTATTAGTATATGAGTTTTTTTAAATATTGTAATCATTAATTTATATGAAATTTGTATAAATACTAATATGCGTTGTATAATTTTTTTATGAGGATAAAACAACTATCAAAACATTTAATAAATCAAATTGCAGCGGGGGAAGTAATAGAAAGACCTGCCTCTGTCGTAAAAGAATTGGTAGAAAATTCCATTGACGCAAGTGCAACAAAAATTTCTGTCGAAGTTTCAAACGAATGTAGAAACTTACGCATAGCAGATAACGGTTGTGGCATACACCCTGACGATATTTTGCGTGCGGTTTCAAAACATGCGACAAGCAAAATCGAAACAGACGAAGATTTATTCAATATTGCAACACTTGGTTTTAGAGGCGAAGCCTTATCAAGTATAATTTCCATCGCAAAAGTTACTTGTACAACAAGACCAAAAGAATTTGATTACGGCACAAAAGTTGAATGTGAAAATTCTAATGTCAAACAAGCAAAAACAGGTTGCGCAGTTGGAACAATCATGAATATTGAAAACTTGTTTTATAACATTCCTGCAAGATTAAAATTCTTAAAAAGTTCAAAAACCGAATTTGCATACATTCAAGAACTTATGCAAAATCTAGCGCTGATAAATCCTCATATTGCATTTGACGTAAAAAATGACGGAAAAGTTATGCTAAAAACCTCTGGCAACGGAGATTTAACACAGACTTTAAAAGAATTATACTCAGGCGATATCGCAGACAAAATGAAACCTGTACTAAAAACAGATGAACTTTCAGGACTAAAAATTTCAGGACTAGTAAGCACACCTGATTACACACGTTCAAGCAAAAAAGATTTTCATATTTTCATCAATTCAAGAACTGTAAAATGTCCGATATTTATGAAATCAATCGATACTGCATACAAAAACATGCTTAGCATCGGCAAATATCCTTTTGTAGTACTAAACCTTGAAATTGCACCAACAGAAGTTGATGTAAACGTACACCCTACAAAAAAAGAAGTGCGTTACAAAAACACAAACCAAATTTTCAATTTCATATATTCAGCAATAAATTTAGCACTTTCACAAAGTTCTTTCAAAGAAAAAGAACACATCCAAAACAATAATGCTTTCAGGGATTTTCAAACATCATCAAACACTCAAAATGATGACGTCTATGTATCAGACACACAAGCTCCAACCCTAAACCTTTTTAACACATCAGAAAGCGTTTCTTATGAACCAGTAGATAATGTTCAGCCTGTTTATTACAATAGAGACAAATACACTCCTGATAACTCAAGTTATGTAGAAGTTGAAGAGGAACAAGACAAAATCATTGGTCAGTACAAAAACACATATATTTTGATTGAAAAAGAAAACGGACTTGAAATAATTGACCAACATATTGCAGAAGAAAGATATATTTATGAAAAATTAAAAGCACAAAAAGAAATAACATCGCAACTACTAATTATTTCAGACATACTTGATATTTCTATGACAGAAGCAGAATTATTAAAACAACACAAAGAAAAGTTAGAAAAATTCGGATATGGCATAGAATTTATGAAAGACACACAAATAATTTTCAAAAAAGTTCCTGCAATGCTTTCACAAACACCTGTAAAAGAACTTTTGACAGATATTTTAGAAAACATATCAAGCGACTTAGACGGATTAAAAGAAAAGATACTTATAATGACGTCTTGCAAATCTGCGGTCAAAGCAGGTGAAAGACTAGATATGTTCAGAATGAAACAAATCATAAAAAATTGGAGAACTTGCGAATTTCCTTACACTTGTCCGCATGGCAGACCTATTTCAAAAATTATTGAGCATAAAGACATAGCAAAATTCTTTGAAAGAAATAAATAAAATTTTAAACAAAATTATCTTTTATGCTTAATAAGTTTTGGTAACTTTTTTATCGTAGTTTTCTTTTTCTTGAGTTTTTCTTTTTTAACAACCTTTTTGTCAGTTGTTTTTTGAATAGAACAAGCTGCACCTGTCATAACTTCATCAATTTTGCAAATTGAATAAACAGGCGAAGAAAGAAAGATAAGAAATAAGAACACTACACAAAAATTTTTCATACAAAAACATAGTAAATTATTTTGCATAGAAAAACATTAGAAAAAAGAAGTAAAAAAAATAAGATTATAGAATGTAGAAAAAATTTAGTTTAGACTAATTATTTTTCTTCAATTCGTTTACGGCTTTTTCTAATTTTTTAATTTTCATTTCTTGTTTAGAAACTTTTCTTTCTAAAACAAATTGACGTTTTGAAACTGCGTTGATTGCGTCATCCAAATCCAAAATTGCGTTGAACATTGCATAAGTAATGAATTCGTTTTTAATAGCCAAATGACCTTCTTTATCAGAAACAGTAACGGCTTCAGGCATAACTTTTTGAACATCTTGTGCAATCAAACCAACACGTGTAATGTTTTCTTTATCATTCTTGAATGAGAACATATAAGTTTTAAGTTTGCGTAATTCGTTGATACCTCTACGATAGAAGCCTTTAATATTTTTCAAGCCTAAGTCAGAACTTACAGCAGAACCATTTACATACAAAGTAGAACTTGAATTACCAAGAACAATTTGGTTACTTTTGTTTGCATGTGAACCATAACCAATTGCAACAGCGTTTGAGTTTGTTGCTTTTGCATTATTACCAATAGCAATTGATGGGTGAGAAGTTGCAAACAATGCATCTGCTGCAGATCTTACTCTATCGTGAGCAGCAACCAATTTTAAGTGCGTAGCATAATTATGATAGATAGAACAAGCTGTACCGACTACGGAACCTCCTGATGGAAGATTTGTTGTCAAATCATAGTGATACAAACCAACAGAAGAATTATAAGTCCAATGAGCATTACCATTTGCAGCATGTACAAACATAATATAAGTGGCACCTGTTTCAGAAGTATCAGCATATACAATTTCTGAAATACCTGTTGAATGACTTTTTACCTCAATTCTATCCGGACACTGAACAGTCACATAAAAGTGATCATACGCACCAAGAGCTCTATATTGACTATATCGATAACTATAAACAGGAGTATAGTAGAAAGAATGAGCATAAGCAACCGGAACATATACTGCTGGATGGTAGTTGTAATAACAAACAACATAACCTACACCATACGTATAACAAAAAACAGGATCAGCGTAAGCTGCAGTATAATACCCATAATACAAAACATAAAAATACGTATGCTGAGTATAACCAGAAATAAAATTGTGTAAATTTGTTATTGCAGAATAATAAGAAAAAGATAATATATTAAATGTAATATAATGACCTGCCGCTTTTTCTGATGCCAAATCATCAGCATTTACAACTGCGCTAGTACCAATAGCAATACCATTTGAAGTATATGTTTTTGCATTATGACCAATTGCGATACTACCATCAGAATCTGCAGTTGCAGAACCTGAACCTAGGGTAAATCTATTTGAAGCTCCATATCTCAAATAAGCATCAAGCCCACCTGTTACACCCAATCCAATTTGAGGATTTGCCGCCGTACCTGCTGAACTTACAAACAACTGAGCTGTATGAATTTGATCTGTACCAATATTTACTTTGTCTTCATAATAAATATCAGATTTATTTGTAGTATATCTCCAAATTTCATCAATAACTGGTTCAGATAAAGTCTTTGTTCTCTTTGTTATGATAGGCATTGAAGCCGCCATAAAAATAGAACCAATCAACATTACAACAAGCATTTCTGCAAGTGTAAAAGCTTCCATTCGACTAACGTATTCTTTAAAATCTGAAATACCAAAACTAACCGCAATTTTATTCAATAGCGGCAAATTACTTTCATCTTCCACAAGATTTTTTATTTCTTTGTATTTCAGCATTTTATATTGGTACCTAAATAAAATTAATTTTATAATAGTATTTTAAAATGTTACGATACAGATGTCAATAGTTTTAAAAACTTAATATGAATTTTAGTAAAAAAATAATTTCAAATTTCAAATTAACTCAATGATTTTGCAAATTCCAAAGAACTTTCAGACACTTCACCAGAAGCCAATTCCGCAATTGCTCTTAATCGTTTTCCCTCATCTAAAACAGATATATTTACACTTGTTTTGTCATCTTGAGCTTTCTTTACATAAATATATTCATCAGCTTTTGACGCTATAATCGGCTGGTGAGTGATTAAAATCACTTGATGATATTTTGAAAAATTAGAAATCACGTCAGCAACACTTTGCGAAGTTTTGCCTGAAATACCAGTGTCTATCTCATCAAAAATAACAGTTTCAATTTCATCACTTTGAGCAAATATAGATTTGATTGCCAACATCACTCTTGATAGTTCACCACCTGATGCGACTTTCGCCAATGGTTTCAATTCTTCAGAAACATTTGTAGAAATCAAAAATTCAACCTTATCAAAACCGTTCATATTCAGTTCAGTCTGTTCAACCAAAATTTGAAATCGGCTTTTTGGAAGTTCTAAAACATTCAACATTTCAACGATTTTGCCTGCCAAAATCTTAGCTTGTTCTTTTCTTTTTAAAGAAAGTTCTTCACCTTTTTCTTTCAAAACTTTTAGAGCAACTGAAATTTTATTTTCCAAATCTTCAACATGCTGACTTGAATTTTCAATCGAATCCAATTCTTCTGAAAACTTATCCAAAGAAGCCAAAACTTCTTCCAAACTTCCACCATATTTGCGTTGAAGTTTTTCTAGCAAAAATAATCTTTCTTGAACTTCGTTTAAACGTTCTGTATCGTTTTGAAGATTTTGCTCATAATCTCTCAAAGAGCGCGCAAGTTCTTGCAAAGCCTCAACAGAATTAACAAAATCATTTTCAATATCAGACAAACCTGAATCAAGCGAACTTGCCTTTGATAAATTAGTTTTAATGTCGCAAAGAGCATTGACAATAGAATTGTCATCACCAGACAAAGCCCAATGAGAAGTGCCTGTTAAGTTTTTTAATTTTTCGACATTTTCTAACTTTGAAAGTTCTACTTTTAACTCTTCAACCTCATCAACAGATTGAATATTAGCCTCAGAAATTTCGTTTATCTGAAATTTCAAAAAATCAATTTGATTTTCTGTTACATCAAACGCACTTTTTGCCTCTTCCAACTTGTTTTGCAAATCTTTGTATTCTTTGAATTTTGCCTGAAAATCTTGCAACAAATCACCATAAATATCTTTTGAATAATTATCAAGCCATGCAATATGATATTTTGGTTGCAAAAAGGCATAAGTCTGATGTTGAGAATGAATATCAAGCAATTTCTCACGCATTTCTTTTATGACTGTGCTATTTGCTAAAGAGCCGTTTATTCTTGTCTTGGTTGAAGATTGAGAAATCTCTTTTGTTATAACAATTTCTTCTCCAATATCTTCAATTCCGTATTCATCGAAAATTTTTGAAAAATCTTTTTGAGTAGAAAGCGTAAGTTCAATTATTGCCTTATCTTTCCCATTTTTAATAACTTCTTTGCTCACTCTTGGGGCAAAAACTAAATCTATCGCATTGATAATGATACTCTTACCTGCACCTGTTTCACCTGTGATGACATTCAAATTTTCAGACAAATCAAGTTCTAATTCATCAATCAATATATAATCTTTTATTCTTAAATTCTTAATCATAAAGCTCTTGGAGCAACCCCCCAATTAAGTTTCTTTCTCAAAACAGAATAAAAATCATT
>JAKSUT010000006.1 GCA_024408705.1 bacterium
AATTCGTTTGCAAGTTGAAGTTTTGTCATTTGTCTTGCTTCTTCAACTTTCAATGTCGCTATTTGCAAATCTTGGTTATTTTTTAATGCTTTTAAAATATACTCTGTTAAATATTCATCATTAAAATCTTTCCACCATTCTAAATTTATATCTTCGATATGTTTTTGTTCAGCATTTAGTTTGTTTTGTTCTTGTTTTGATAATTTTTTATTTGTTAAAACTTTTGCTTCTAAGGGTAAAATATTCATATTCAAAAATCCTAAAACAAGTATAAATACTAGGGCTTTTCTAAAATTCATTTTTAAAACTTCCTTCCTCTTGACATTGAATATAGTAGTATGTTAACATAACATTGTTGCAAATGCAACATGTTATTTATACAACATAGAAAGAATAATATATGGGTGAAGGTTTAGAAAATAGAACTCAAAAAGAAACTTATACAGAGTCTTTGTTTTATCAAATAAGGCTTACTGCAAAGTATTTGAAGTTGTTAGGTGTACAACTTTTTGAAGGTTTGAATATAGAAATTCCGTTTGAGGAATATATCGCGCTTGATATTATTAATAACAATGAAGCTTTATGTCAAAGAGATTTAGCCAAATTGTTGATAAAAGATAGGGCAAATACCGGTAGAATTATTAATCGTTTGAGCGATGCTGGTTATGTAGAAGTTAAAATTGACAAGCGTTCAAATCGTATAGTAAAAATGTTGTTTTTGACTAAAATGGGTAAAAAATTTGTTGCAGAAACAAACAAAAGAATTTTGCCATATACAAAACATATAAAAGATAATATAGATGTAAGTTATGAAGATAAGTTAGTTCAAATGTTAAAAGATTTGAGAAATAAATTGAGCGAACTTGTAGAAACTCAAATTTAGTGGAGGACAAATGAGCGAAGAAAAAAATTCAAATATAGAAAAAATAAAAGAAATTTTTATTTCAAAACAAAAGACAATATTGGCTTGTTTAGCTATTTTAATAACAGTTTTAGTTACGTTGTTTATAATGAATGAATCAAAATATCAATCAACAGAAGATGCTTATGTTGAATCACATTTGGTTCAAATTGCACCAAAAGTTGAAGGTCAAATAGAACAAGTTTTTATTACAGATAACCAAATGGTGCATGAAGGTGACGTTGTAGCAATAATTGATGATTCTGATTATAAAATTAAATTAGAACAAGCTGATGCTATGTATCAAAAAGCACTAAAAAATCAAAAAGTAGCAGTTGCAAATGCAAATGCAGCAGATTCTGAAATTGATAATGCAAAAACAGATTTAGAAAGATATAAATCATTGTACGCAACTGGTGCAGTTTCAAAACAAGTTTTGGATAATGCACAAACAAGATATGATATGGTTCAAGCAAAAGTTACAACTGCAAATGAAGCTATTATGTCAAAAACAAATTCAAAAGTTGTTGATTCAGATATAAAATCTTTAAAAGCTGCAAGAGATAAAGCTGCTTTAAATTTAAGTTATACAAAAATTGTTGCACCAAGAACAGGAACAATTACTAATAAAAATGTTGAAAAAGGTGCTTATGTAAAAGTTGGACAACCTTTATTTGCAATCGCTTCTGACGAAGTTTGGATTGTTGCAAATTTCAAAGAAAGTCAAATTGGAAATATGAAAGCAGGACAACCTGTTTCAATAAAAATAGATGCATACCCTAACAAAAAATTTACAGGAAAAGTTGATAGTATTCAAAGAGCATCAGGTGCAAAATCAAGTTTGTTCCCTCCAGAAAATGCTGTTGGTTCTTTTGTAAAAATCGTTCAAAGATTCCCTGTAAAAATAGTTTTTGATGAAAAAATAGATAAATCAAAATATACAATTGTTTCAGGCATGTCTGTTATACCAAGAGTAAAAATCAAGTAAAGTTATAAAAATGTCAGAAATTGCAATTGATAAAAAAGAAGAAGAATGGAAACCCAGTAAAAGTCCGTGGTTGATTATTATACCAACGATTTGTGCTGCATTTATGTTTGTTTTGGATGAAACTATTGCAAACGTAGCTTTGTCGCACATGGCAGGCACTTTTTCTGTCAGCAAGGAAGAATCTACTTGGATTTTAACAAGTTATTTGGTTGCAAGCGGAATTATGATTCCTGCTGTTGATTGGTTTTGCAAACTTTTAGGAAGAAAAACATTTTTCACGTTGAGTGTTTCTTTGTTTACTATTTCTTCTTTTATCTGTGGGTTTGCAAATTCTATGGAAATGATGCTTTTTGCAAGAATATTGCAAGGTTTAGGCGGTGGTGGAATTTTACCAATTGCTCAAGCTGTTTCTTTAGAAGGTTTTCCACCTGAAAAAAGAAGTCAGTCAATGGCTGTTTTTGGTTTTGTTGTCGTTATTGCTCCTGTTATCGGCCCTGTTATTGGTGGTTGGATTACAGATAACTGGAACTGGCCTTGGATTTTCTTTATAAATGTTCCGATAGGAATTTTGACTGTATATTTAACACAAAAACTTCTTGAAGACCCGCCTTATGCAAGAAAACAAAAGAATGTATCAATTGACGCAACAGGTTTTTTCTTATTAACAGTTTGGATAGTATCTTTACAGGTTATGTTGGACAAAGGAAACAACCAAGATTGGTTTAATTCACCTTTTATTGTGAAATTATTTTTACTTTCTACTTTGTCTGCGTTGTTGTTTATAATTTCCCAATTAAAGAAAAAAGATTCTTTAGTTGATTTATCTGTATGTTTTGACAGAAACTTTTTTGTTGGAACTATAATACAAGTTATTCAACAAGGTGTAATGCTTGCTTCAACTGCAATTTTGCCAATGTTTTTGCAAAGTATGTTGGGGTATGATGCGTTTTTAAGTGGTTTGACTCTTGTTCCAAGAGGTTGTGGTGCATTGACAGGACTTGTTATTGCAGGTGTAATTTCATCAAAAGTTGATGGAAGAATTTTAACGGCAACAGGGCTTTGTTTTATGGGAACTGCAGGTTTGATGTTGGGTAATTTAAATTTGCAAATTGCTTATCATAATATAGCATTACCTAATTTTATGTTTGGTTTTGGTATGTCGATGGCAATGATTCCTATTATTGCTCTTTCTGTTATAACATTGAAAAATTCTCAAATGACAAATGCTAGCGGGTTACAAAATTTGGTAAAAATTATTGGTGGTGCAGTTGGTACATCTGCGGTTGCAACTTTGATTTCAAGATATTCTCAAATTCATCAAGCGAATATGGTTGGACATTTAAATTCTTTAAACCCTGTGTTTAATGCTAAATTGTCAGCAATACAGGGTGCTTTTATGAGTTCTACAACTCCAAATGTGGCTCAATATATGGCTCAATATACTTTATATGGTCAATTAAGACAACAAGCGGCTTTGTGGTCTTTTATGGAAGCATTTAGAATTTTTGGGATTGCGTGTTTGATTGTTATTCCGTTGCTTTTGCTTGTAAATAATCCTCAAAAAAAAGAAATTATTGACAGAAAAAAATAAAAAAATTATAATTTTTAAATGGAAAAAGTAATTTTTGAGCGTATAAAATCAAATTCTTCAAATATTTTTTCTAAAAAAGAAAGAAGTTTTTTGTATAAAACAAAAGAAGAATTACCTAAACAAGTCAGATTAGAAGCATGCACTTTATGTCAATTAAATTGTGTTGCTTGCTGGATGCGTTTAGGTGCAGAAGAGATTAAAAAAACAGATGGTTTTGGATATTTAAGATTTAAGGATTTTAAAAAATTCGTTGATGATAATCCTCAAATAGAATCAATAGAATTATCAAATAATGGTGAAATATTTTTGAACCCTGAACTTGATGAAATAATAAAATATGCTTATGAAAAGAAAATTGTTTTAACTGCATATAATGGTGTAAATCTAAATACTTTGTCAGATAAAACGGCAGAGATTCTTGTTAAATATCAATTTAGAGAAATGACAGTTTCTATAGATGGTGCAACCCCTGATGTTTATAAAATATATAGGCGCGGTGGAGATTTAAATAAAGTTATTGTAAATATTAAAAAGATAAACGAATATAAGAAAAAATATAATTCAGAATTTCCAATATTGACGTATAAATTTATTGTTTTTAGTCATAATATAGAAGATATTCCTCTTGCGAAAAAACTTGCAAAAGAATTAAACATGTATATAAAATTTGATCAAAATAGTCAAACTTGGTATGACAAATTGTCTGAGGAACAAAAGATAAGAGCTGAAAAATTATCGGGTGAAAAATTTGAAGAAACAACTGAAAAATTTTATTTAGAAAAATATAAAAAAAATAATTCAAAATATTTTTTCTGTCTTGATTTGTTTGAAAAACCACAAATAGATTGGAATGGAAAATTGTTAGGTTGTTGTTTCCCTACTACATCAAAATTTAATGTAAATGTTTTTAAGCAAGGTTTGTTTAAATCGTTAAATAATATAAGAGTTTTGTATGTAAAACGAATGTTAACAGATTTTTCTGTTCCTCCTAAAGAGGGTTTTCTTTGTACGGATTGTACGGTGTATAAATTATTAAAAGAAGAAAATTTTGAATTATTTAAAAACAAAAATGTTTAATTAGTGATAAAATATTTTTATGAAAAGACGTGATTTTTTAAAAACAGTAGCAGGTGCAAGTATGTGTTCTATGTTGTGTAGTTCATGTTCTTTTTTGCCAAATAATACAGATAAAAATTTAATAGAAAGCGAATTTATTTATAAATCAAAGGCTGATTTGCCTAAAAAAATTAGATTAGAAGCAAGTACTTTGTGTCAATTAAATTGTCCTGCTTGTTGGATGCGTTTAGGCGAAGAAAAGATTAAAAAAACAGAAGGTTTTGGATATTTAAAATTTGAAGATTTTAAAAATTTAGTTGATGATAATCCTCAAATAGAAGAAATAGAATTATCAAATAATGGCGAAATATTTTTGAACCCTGAACTTGATGAAATAATAAAATATGCTTATGAAAAAGGTATAAAATTAAGAGCAAGTGGTGGCGTAAATTTAAATACACTATCTGATAAAATTGCTGAATCGTTAGTGAAATATCGCTTTGTAAATATTATAGTATCAATAGATGGTGCAACACCTGATGCTTATAAAATATATAGACGTGGTGGCGATTTTAATAAAGTTATTGCAAATATTAAGAAGATAAATAAATATAAGAAAAAATATAATTCTGTTTTTCCTGTATTGACGTATAAATTCATCATATTTAATCATAATATTGAAGATATTCCACGTGCGAAAAAATTAGCAAAAAAATTAAATATGATAATGGTGTTTGCTCAAAATAATCAAGCTTGGTATGCACCGTTGTCAGCCGAACAAAAGATAAGAGCTGAAAAATTGTCTGGAATAAAATTGGATGATACAGGTGAAAAACAATTATTGAACACATATAGACAAAAAAAGTGTGATTGGTTTTATTGTCAAGATTTATTTGAAAATCCACAAATTAATTGGAATGGAAATTTGCTTGGATGTTGTGTTTTTGCAGATAAAAATTTTGGTGCAAATGTGTTTAAAGATGGTTTGTTGAACGCTTTAAATCATCCGAATATTTTGTATGCGAAAAAAATGGTAACTGATTTTTCTGTTTCGCCCAAAAAAGGAGTGTTGTGTTCTGAATGTTCCGTATATAAAACGATAAAAGAAGAAAACTATGAAATGTTTAGTGATAGAAAAATAATTTAGGTGGTGTTAAAACCTTTTATGCAAAGAAGAGATTTTTTAAAAACAATGGCTAGTGCTGGTATGTGTTCTATGTTGTGTAGTTCTTGTTCTTTTTCGCCTGATAATATTGACAAAAATGTAGTTGGAAGTAAATTTATTTATAAATCGAAAGCAGATTTACCTACAAAAATAAGTTTAGAAGCGTGTTCATTGTGTCAATTAAATTGTCCTGCATGTTGGGTGCGTCTAGGTGAGGAAAAAATCAAAAAAGAAGATGGCTTTGGATATTTGAAATTTAAAGATTTTAAAAATTTGGTTGATGACAATCCTCAAATAAATGAAATAGAACTTGCAAATCATGGTGAAATATTTTTAAACCCTGAGCTTGATAAAATAATAAAATATGCTTATGAAAAGAAAATAATTTTATCTGCAAATAATGGTGTAAACCTAAATACATTGTCAGATGAAATGGCAGAAGCTCTTGTCAAATATCAATTCAGCGCAATGACAGTTTCAATAGATGGTGCAACACCTGACGTTTATAAAATTTATAGACGCGGCGGAGATTTCAACAAAGTTATCGCAAATATTAAAAAGATAAATGAATTTAAGAAAAAATATAATTCTGAATTTCCTAAAATGTTTTATAAATTTATCATATTTAATCACAATATTGATGATATTCTTCCTGCAAAAAAACTTGCAAAAGAATTGAATATGAATATAAAATTTGAACAAAATTGCAGACCTTCGTATGCTCCGTTGTCAGAAGAACAAAAAGCAAGAGTTGAAAAATTATTAGGTTTAATATTGGAATCAAAAAGTGAAAAACAATCGCTGAACGAATATAAAAATGGAAAATCAAAATGGTTTTTCTGCCAAGATTTATTTTTAAGTCCACAGATAAATTGGAATGGAAAATTGTTAGGATGTTGTTATTCTCTTGTTTCAACATTTGATGTTAATGTATTCGAAGAGGGTTTATTGAAAGCTTTAAATCAACAGAAAGTATTATATGCAAAACAAATGGTGACAGATTTTTCGACACCACCTAAAAAGGATATTTTGTGTTCATCTTGTTCTGTATATGAAACTATAAAAGAAGAAAACTATGAAATGTTTAGTGATAGAAAATTAATTTAGGTGGTGTTAAAATCAGTTTATGCAAAGAAGAGAATTTTTAAAAACAATGGCTAGTGCTGGTATGTGTTCTATGTTATGTAGTTCTTGTTCTTTTTCGCCTGATAATATTGACAAAAATGTAGTTGGAAGTAAATTTTTATATAAATCAAAAGCAGATTTACCTACAAAAATCAATTTAGAAGCCTGTTCATTATGTCAATTAAATTGTCCTGCGTGTTTTATTCGCCTGAACGAAGAAAATATAAAAAAACAAGAAGGTTTTGGGTATTTGAGATTTAAAGATTTTAAAAAATTAGTTAATGATAATCCTCAAATAAAAGAAATAGAACTTGCAAACCATGGTGAAATATTTTTAAACCCAGAACTTGATAAAATAATAAAATATGCATATAAAAAGAAAATTACTTTAACTGCAAATCTTGGTGTAAATATGAATACTTTGTCTGATGAAATGGCAGAGATTCTTGTAAAATACAAATTCAGCGCAATGACAGTTTCAATAGATGGTGCAACACCTGATGTTTATAAGATATATAGACGCGGTGGTGATTTAAATAAAGTCATCGCAAATGTTAAAAAGATAAATGAATTTAAGAAAAAATATAATTCTGAATTTCCTAAAATGTTTTATAAATTTATCATATTTAATCACAATATTGATGATATTCTTCCTGCAAAAAAACTTGCTAAAGAATTAGAAATGATACTATTTTTTGTTTGTAATAATCAGCCTTCGTATGCACCTTTGTCAGCTGAACAAAAGATAAGAGCTGAAAAATTGTCCGGAATAAAATTGGAAGATACAGGCGAAAAATATTTATTAGAAAACTATAAAAGTAAAAAATCAGTTTGGTTTCCTTGTCAAGATTTATTTTTGAGTCCGCAAATAGATTGGAATGGAAAATTGCTAGGATGTTGTAGCTCTCAAATTTCAACATTTGATGTTAATGTGTTTGAAGATGGTTTATTAAAAGCCTTAAATCATCAAAATGTATTGTATGCAAAGCAAATGGTGACAGATTTATCAACTCCACCGAAAAAAGAGATATTTTGTTCTGAATGTTATATATATAAAGCATTAAAAGAAGAAAAATATGAAATGTTTAGCGATAGAAAATTAATTTAGACGGTGTTAAAATCAGTTTATGCAAAGAAGAGAATTTTTAAAAACAGTTGCTGGTGCTAGTATGTGTTCTATGTTGTGTAGTTCATGCTCTTTTTTGCAAGATAACATTGATAAAAATTTAGTCGGAAATAAATTTATTTATAAATCAAAAGTTGATTTACCCAAAAAAATTCGTTTAGAAGCGTGTTCATTATGTCAATTAAATTGTCCGGCTTGTCCTAGTCGTAAGAATGAAGAACAAATTAAAAAAGAAGAAGGTTTTGGATATTTAGAATTTAAGAATTTTAAAAAATTAGTTGATGATAATCGTCAAATAAAAGAAATAGAACTTTCAAATAGTGGCGAAATATTTTTAAACCCTGAACTTGATAAAATAATAAAATATGCATATAAAAAGAAAATTGTTTTAACAGCATATAATGGTGTAAATATGAATACTTTGTCTGATGAGATGGCAGAGATTCTTGTTAAATATCAATTTAGAGCAATGATAGTTTCAATAGATGGCGCAACACCTGATGTTTATAAAATATATAGACGCGGCGGAGATTTAAATAAAGTTATCGCAAACATTAAAAAGATAAATGAATTTAAGAAAAAATATAATTCTGAATATCCTAAAATGGTGTATAAATTCATTGTTTTTAATCATAATATTAAAGATATTCTTCCTGCAAAAGAACTTGCAAAAGAATTAGATATGGAAATAAAATTTGAACAAAATGCTTTTTCTTGGTACGCTCCGTTATCAAAAGAACAAAAAATTTTAGTTGAAAAATTAACCGATACGAAATTTGAAGATAATATTGTTAATAGTTTTTATTTGTATAAAGAAAGAAATTTTGATTGGTTTTTTTGCCAAGACCTATTTAAATCTCCTCAAATTAATTGGAATGGAAATTTACTTGGGTGTTGTATGATGAAAAAAAGTATGGGTGTAAACGTGTTTAAAGAAGGCTTGTTAAATGCCTTAAATCATCCAAATGTATTGTATGCAAAACAAATGGTGACAGATTTTTCAACACCACCAAAAAAAGAGATATTTTGTTCAGAATGTTTTATATACAACACGTTAAAAGAAGAAAAATATGATTGTATAGTGACAGAAGTATAAATTAAGAGGTATAATGCTTTTATGCAAAGACGTGATTTTATAAAAAATATAGCAACTGTTGCAGGAGTAGGAACTTGTGCCTCTTTATTGCCTCCTTGTAAGCAATATTTTTTTGGAACGAAAAAAAAATTAACTGAAGAAGATTTGAAAATCTTATCAAAAGATTCTTTGCCAAGAAGAATTAGATTAGAAGCGTGTTCTTTGTGTCAGTTGAAATGCCCAGCTTGTTGGGTTCGTGAACAAGAAGAAAAAATTAAAAAAGAAGAAGGTTTTGGGTATTTAAAATTTAAAGATTTTAAAAAGTTAGTTGATGAAAATCCTCAAATAAATGAAATAGAATTATCTTATTCTGGTGAAATATTTTTAAATCCTGAATTGAAACAGATAATTGAATATGCTTATGAAAATGGTATAAGACTTAAAGCCAATGGCGGAGCTAATTTAAATACACTGTCAGATGAAATGGCTGAAACTCTTGTAAAATGTCAGTTCGATATAATTAGAGTATCAATGGATGCTGCTACTTCTGAAACTTATGAAATTTATCGACGTGGTGGAAATTTTGAAAATGTTATAAAAAATATTCAAAAAATAAACAAATATAAAAAAGAATATAATTCTGTTTATCCAATGTTAGTTTTACAATTTATTGTTTTTAAACATAATATGTACGAAATTTTACAGGCACGTGAACTTGTAAGAGTTTTGAATATGAAAATTTCTTTCGTTCATAATATAGTGCCTTCATATTCACGATTAAATGAAGAAGATAAGAAATATATAGAAAATATGACAGATTTAAAATTTGCTAAAAAAGAAAATGCTCTTAGAGAAATCGCAAATTCATACAAAAAGAATAATCAAGGCTGGTATTATTGCGAAGATTTATTTGTAAATCCGCAAATTAATTGGAACGGAAATTTGCTTGGTTGTATTATATATCAAGGAAAAAATTTCGGTGTAAATGTGTTTAAAGAGGGTTTATTAAACGCTTTAAACCATAAAAATGTATTGTACGCAAAGCGAATGCTGACGGATTTTTCTGTTTCTCCGAAAGAAGAGCTTCCATGTTCAACATGCGGTATGTATAAGTCATTAAAAGAAGAAAATTACGAATTATATAGTGATAAAAAAATAATTTAGGTGGTGTTAATCAGTTTATGCAAAGACGCGATTTTATAAAAACATTGACAGGTGTTGGTGTAGGTGCTGCATTAGTTCCACCTTGCAAATATTGTGCTGATTTTTACAAGAATAAAAATCTTAGCCCAAAAGAAAAATTAAATTCTAAAATAATTGCGCAAATGCCGAAAAAAATTAGATTAGAAGCGTGTTCATTGTGTCAATTGAATTGTCCAGCGTGTTGGGTGCGTTTAGAAGAAGAAAAAATTAAAAAAGAAGAAGGTTTTGGATATTTAAAATTTAAAGATTTTAAAAATTTGGTTGATGATAATCCGGAAATTGAAGAAATTGAGTTATCAAATAGTGGTGAAATATTTTTAAATCCAGAACTTGATAAGATTATAAAATATGCTTATGAAAAAAAAGTGAATTTATTTGCGAATAATGGAGTTAATCTAAATACTTTGTCAGATGAGATGGCTGAAACTCTTGTTAAATATAATTTCTGTGCAATGTCAGTTTCGATAGATGGTGCAACCCCAGATGTTTATAAAATATATAGACGCGGCGGTGATTTAAATAATGTTATTGCAAATATTGAAAAGATAAATAAATATAAGAAAAAATATAATTCTGAAAATCCAAAATTGGTATATAAATTTATTATATTTAATCATAATGTTGAGGATATTCCGCTTGCCAAAAAACTTGCCAAAAAATTGGATATGGATATTTGTTTTATTCAAAATACTCAACCTTGGTATGCTCAATTATCAGATGAACAGATTAAACGTGCTGAAAAATTGTCAGATTTAAAGATGAATAATAATGAAAAATATGATGTTTTTATGGCAGAGCTTTTAGATACATATAGAACAGGTAAGATGAAATGGTTTTTCTGTGATGATTTATTTACTTATCCGCAAATTAATTGGAATGGAAACTTTTTTGGTTGTCCAAAATCAAATAAATTTGGGTTAAATGTATTTAAAATCGGATTAAAAAAAGCATTGAAAGATAAAAATGTAGTATATTCAAAAAAAATGTTATTAGATTTTTCTGTTCCGCCTAAAAAAGGTGTTCCTTGTTCAACTTGTGGTGTATATGAAACATTGAAAAAAGCAAAATACGAAATGTATAGCGATAGAGATTTTGTTTAATAAATTTTGTGTAAATCTTTTGTGTAAGGCAAAATATTTACATTTAATGTGTTGATTTTTTCTATATCTTTTTGAGAAATATCAAACATTTCTTTTGTGAGTGTCATATCACTTGCAATAAAAATAGAATTTGTAACATCAAAAACTCTTTCATTTATGTTGTAAAGAGATTTAAATGTTGTCATATCGCTTGTTTTTCCGTTAAACACAGCAATGTTTTTGAAAAATTCTTTGTATTTGTTTATAGAGTATCCGAAAAATGTTTTTTTATTTTCATCAAAATCAATATTTGCGACATTGTTGAATGCAAAAATTCCGTTTTTAGAAAGAGATTTTTTTATATTTTCAAAAAACTCATCAGAGAAAAATCTTTCGTCAATTCCTTCATTACCTGCAACATCAGTTATGATAACGTCATATTTTGTTTTGTTGTTTTTGAGAAAAACAAGAGCATCTTGTAAGTAAAAATTGAAATTTTCATTTTCTTTAAAATTAAAATAATTTTTTGCTATTTCTAAAATATTTTCTTCAATATCAACAACATCAAATTTTTTAAGATTAGTGAAAAGTTTTTCTAGTTGATTAACCAATAATCCACTTCCAAAACCAATTAGAAGGATTTTTTTTGCATCTTTTTTTAAAAAACTTGTCTGTAAAAAATAATTTAAGTATGGAATATTTCCTTTATAATCTTTTGTGTCGATAATTCCTGCTTGAATACTTATTCCGTATTTCAAAAATTGTCCAAGTTTATTTTTGCAAACGCAAATATTGTGAAAATCTGATTCTGTTTTAAAAAGGATAGTTTCTTTTGGTGTTTTTAATTTTTTTAGAATGGTTTCATCTATATCTTTTTTCATTAAATTTTCAGGGATTATTATTCCATTTTCACTAAATTCGTTAATCATTTTTTTGAAATTTTCCTTATTTGATATAATTAAAATTTTAAATCAAATAAAAATTTTTAAAATGTTTAAAAATAAATTTGACACTTTGATTTAATAAAATTAAATTGACAAAAGGTTATATTTCAAGTAGCCTAAAGGTATGAATTTGATTAGTATTATAGGCGGTTGTGGTCATATTGGATTACCTTTAGGGGTAGTTTTTTCTATGTGCGGAAAAAATGTCAATTTGGTTGATATTGATACTAAAAAAATTGAATGTATAAAATTAGGTAATTATCCTTATTTTGAAAATGATTTTGATGAAATAAAAGCAAATTTAAAAAATTTATCTTTAAATGCAACAAATGATAAAACAAGTGTTCAAAATTCTGATGTTGTTATATGGGCATTTCCGACATTTTCTGACAAGTCAAATGACGAAAATATTGATGTTTTTATTAATTCTATAAAATTGTACGAAAAATTTTATAATAAAAATCAGTTATTTATAATAAGAAGTACAATTCAAATGGGCGCTTTTGATAAGATTAAGGCTTATTTAACAAATTTGTTTGGTGAAGATATTTTGTTGGCTTATTGTCCTGAAAGAATTTCAGAAAGTAATGCTTTTAGTGAATTAAAAAAGCTTCCGCAAATTGTCGCTGCAAATAATTCTCAGGCTTTTAAAAAAGTTTCAGATTTGTTTAGTTGTTTATCAGTTGAAATTATAGAGTTATGTCCAGAAGAAGCAGAAATGTCAAAATTGATGTTGAATGCTTGGAGATATATGGATTTTGCAATTTCAAACAGTTTTTATATGTTGTGTCAAGAACAAGGTTTAGATTTTTATCGTTTGTTTAATGCTGTAAAAAAAGATTATCCAAGAGCAAATGATTTTAAAAAAGCTGGATTAACTGCAGGTCCTTGTTTGACAAAAGATACAAAAAATTTGATTAAAAGATTTGGCAAAAATTTTGAAATGGGAAGTGCTGCAATAGAAATAAATTCATCTATGCCAAGTTTTTTGGTTTATGAGTTGATAAACAAAATCGGAAGTATAAAAAATAAAAAAATTCTTGTTTTAGGTTCAGCTTTCAAGGCCAATTGTGATGACAAAAGAGGTAGTTTGGCATTTAAAGTTCGTGATGAATTATTAAAACAAAAAGCAATTCCTGTTGTTTCTGATATTTATGATGATGAGCCAAACCAAGTTGAAGATTTAATTGATGAAGTTGATGCTATAATATTAACAGTTCCTCATAAGGAATATGAAAATTTAAAACCAAAAGAAAAACCTTATGTTGATTGTTGGGGTTTCTGGGAGTAAAAATGACAAAAATATTAGTTACAGGCTCAATGGGCTTCATCGGCGGTTATGTTGTAGAAGAACTTTTAAAAAGCGGTTATGAAGTTGTTGGGATTGATAATTTTTCAAAATATGGAAAATTGGTTAAGAATTTTCAAAATCATCCTAAATTTTCTTTTGTCGAAGGCGATGCGAAAAATGTTGATTTGATGAAAGATTTAATCGCAGATTGTGATCAGGTTGTTGCATTAGCGGCAATGGTTGGTGGAATTTCGTATTTTCATGTTTTTCCTTATGATTTGCTGGCAGAAAATGAAAGAATTATGGCTTCAACTTTTGATGCTGCAATTTGGGCATATAAAAATAAAAAATTAAAGAAGATTAATGTAATATCTTCAAGTATGGTTTATGAAAACACAACTGATTATCCATCAAAAGAAGATAGTGTTTCAAAAATAGCGCCACCTTTTAGCACTTATGGTTTTCAAAAATTAGCCGTTGAATATTTTTGCAAGGGTGCTTTTGAACAATATAGTTTGCCATATACTATAATTCGACCTTTTAATTGTGTTGGAACAGGAGAATATAAAGCAAGCGCTATGTCAGAGGGAAATTTGAAACTTGCTTTAGGTCATGTTGTTCCTGATTTGGTTTTAAAGGTTTTGCAAGGACAAAATCCATTACATATTTTAGGAAAAGGCAATCAAATAAGACATTATACTTATGGAAAAGATATTGCTCTTGGAATAAAGATGTGTATTGAAAATAAAAATGCTATTAATGAAAGTTTTAATATTTCAAGTAGTGAAAGCACAACAGTTTTAGAGTTGGCAGAAATGATTTGGAATAAAATTAACAAAGATAAAAAATTTGAATATGTCTGCGATACTCCATATAAATATGATGTTCAAAAAAGAGTTCCGTCTGTTGAAAAAGCAAAAGAACTTCTTGGATATGAAACAACAACTTCTTTAAATCAAATGTTAGATATTGTTATCCCATGGGTAAAAGAGCAATACGAACAAGGAGCAATCTAGTTGTGGATAATATTTTAAGTTTTGTAGTGCCGATAAAAGATGAAAATGAAAACGCAAAAGTTTTATTATCTAAGTTAAAAGAGGCTGTTTTTTATGAGCATTCTGTTGTTTTAGTTTATGATGAAGAAAATTCGGCTATAAAAAATTTAAAAGAAGAAGTTAATTGTTCAAATGTTATTTTTTTGAAAAATAAATATGACAAAGGTTTTAGTAATGCAATTAAAACCGGTATAGAAAATATAAAAACAAAATATTTTATAGTAACTATGGCTGACAATTCAGATGATGTCAAATTATCAAATGATATGGTTAAAATGGCAGAGGATGAAAGTTTTGATGTTATAGTTCCGTCAAGATATATAAAAGGTGGAAAATATATCGGAGGAAATTTGCTTAAAAAAACGATATCTAATTTGGCTGGTTTTTCATTGTTTTTCTTGAAAAAAATACCTGTTATTGATGTTACAAATAATTTTAAATTGTTCCGCACAGAAAAAGTAAAAGAATTAAAAATTGAAAGTGATATGAGTTTCGATATCGGTATGGAATTGACAGTAAAAATATGTATTAATCATGGTAAAATAAAAGAAATCCCGACTTGTTGGACAGATAGGGTTGTTGGAAAAAGTAAGTTTAGCTTGGCAAAACATGTTATACCTTATCTGAAATGGTATTATTTAGCATTAAGGTTAGGATAAATGAGTAAATTATATTTAGTATTAATTTTTTTATTTTTTGTTATTTTTTCAGGTCTAATGAATTTAACCTTAGGTGCAGGCATGGACTGGGATTATATGTCTTACCACTATTATAATGCGTATGCGCTTTTGAATAACAGAATTGGTTATGACATGATGCCTGCGGGTATTCAATCGTACTTAAACCCATTATTAGATATAATTTCTTATCTTGTTGTAAATTCTTTAAGACAATATCCAAAACTTGTTATATTTATTCAAGGTATTCCTTATGGTATTTTAGCTTTTACAATTTATTTGTTAAACAGAACTATATTTATAAATTGTGCTGATAAAAAAATTGCAAATTATATTTTGATTTTTGTTTCGACTGCATTGTGTATTTCAGAGGCAACACTAATATCTGAAATAGGAATGAGTTTTAATGATATATTTCCTTCAACATTGTGTGTTGTAGCATTGATTTTGCTTATAAATAGCATTAGAGAATATAAATCAAAATATGTTATGTGGGCTGGCTTTTTGATTGGGTTAGCTTGTGGGCTAAAATTCACTTTTGGTTGTGTTGCTATTTCAATTTTGATTTCGTATATGTTTTTTGTTCCTAGAAAAGACATTAACGAAGTATTTAAAAGAGCAGGTTTGTTTTTGTTGTTTATGTTTATAGCCTTCGTTCTTGCAGAAGGTTGGTGGGCTTATATTTTGTGGCAACATTTTAAAAACCCTGTATTTCCTTTTTATAATGGAATTTTTAAATCAGATTTATATGCTCCAATAGATTATCATGATGCAAAATTTCTTAATTTACCTTTTTTCAACAGATTGTTTTTACCATTGTATTGGTTTAAAGATTGTATGGTTATAGAAACAACATTTTTTGATATGCGACATATATTTGCGTATTTTGCAATTATTCTTACTCCATTCTTTATGTTGTTAAATTTGATATTTCTTTTTTTCAAAAGTGGAAAAGTAAAACTTGATTCTGAAAAAAAGATATATTTATTTTTAGTATTTTATGTGATTTTTGGTTATTTGATTTGGGTAAATTATTTTTGTATTTTAAGATATTTATTACCAATTTTAATTTTAAATGGAACAATGATTGTTCTTGCTTTTGTTCAATTCCCAAAATTGTTAAAAAGAGTCGAAATTTATTTAATATTAATTCTTTTATTAGTAACAGCAAAAACAGATTATAAATGTGTTAAATGGGGACGTTCAAAAGAATTAATATCTTCTCCGAAATTAAATCTTCCTGATAATTCAATTGTGTATTTGGGAGGAGCTCCGATGTCTTATTTTATCCCTGGAAATGGGAATGCAAGATTTGTATTTTTGATAGGTGATTCATCTAGTGGACAATATAATTTTGTTCAGTCAAAGAAATATTTTAAACTAGCGGATAAATATGAAAAACAAGCAAGTAAAAAATATTTAATACGTCATAGAATTATGCCTCCTGATACTATTAGAGCGAATGCGACATATATTAATAGAAAATATTTTGTAGATGCACAAGACTGCAAACAAATAGAAACAATGCATTTTTATGTTGATACATATTATTGGATTCCAGATTTTAAAATTTGTGAAATAGATTAATTATGATAGAATAAAAGAAATGCCAGTTTGTTGGTCAGATAGTGAAAATGGTATTTTTTAGTATTAAGGTTAGGGTAGATGAATAAAATATATTTAGTATTGATTTTTTTATTTTTCACTATTTTTTCAGGATTAGTGAACCTATCCTTAGGCGTTGGCATGGATTGGGATTATATGTCTTATCACTATTATAATGCTTATGCATTTTTGAATGATAGAATTGGTTATGACTTGATGCCTGCCGGTGTCCAATCGTATTTAAACCCAATTTTAGATATAATTTCTTATTTTGTTGTAAATTTATTGAGGCAGTATCCGAAATTTTTATTATTTATTCAAGGTCTTCCTTATGGTGTTTTAGCTTTTACAATTTATTTACTAAACAGAACTATATTTATAAATTGTCTTGATAAAAAATTTGCAAATTACATTTTTATTTTTGTTTCGACTGCATTATGTATTTCAGAGGCAACTTTGGTGTCTGAAATAGGAATGAGTTTTAATGATATTTTTCCTTCAACATTGTGTGTAGTAGCATTGATTTTACTTATAAAAAGTATTAGAGAATATAAATCAAAATTTGTTATGTGGGCAGGGTTTTTAATAGGTTTAGCCTGTGGGTTAAAATTTACTTTTGCTTGTTTTGCTATTTCAATTTTGATTTCATATATGTTTTTTGTTCCTAGAAAAAATATATATGAAGTATTTAAAAGGGCAGGTCTATTTTCATTGTTTATGTTTATAGCCTTTATTTTGGTAGAAGGTTGGTGGGCTTGTATTTTGTGGAAACAATTTAAAAATCCTATGTTTCCTTTTTATAATGGAATTTTCAAATCAGATTTATATGCGGCAATAAATTATCATGATGTGAAATTCTTTAAATTACCTTATTTAAAAAGATTGTTCTTGCCGTTGTATTGGTTTGATAATACAAATTATGTGGTTTTAGAAGCGTCATTTTTTGATTTAAGACATATTTTCATGTATTTAGCAACAATTTTTACTCCATTTTTGTTGCTGACAAATTTGATAATTTCTTTCTTAAAAAATGAAGAAGTAAAAATAGATTCTGAAAAGAAAATATATTTATTTTTAGTATTTTATGTGATTTTTGGTTATTTGATTTGGGCAAAACTTTTTTGTCATGAAAGATATTTATTACCAATTCTAATTTTAAATGGAACTATGATTGTTCTTGCTTTTATTCAATTCCCAAATTGGTTAAAAAAGAGAGAAGTTTATTCAATATTGATTTTTATATTGTTAATAGCGAATGTTAATTATAAGAGTGTTAATTGGGGACGTTCAAAAGAATTAATAACAGCTCCGAAATTAAATCTTTCTGATAATTCGATTGTGTATTTTTGGGGTGCACCGTTAGCTTATTATATTCCAGAGAATAGTAATGCAAGATATGTATATTTGGCAGGTGATTCTGCAAGTGGACAGTATAAATTTGTTCAAACTGATAAGTATTTTGAATTAGCAGATAAATATGAAAAACAAGCAAGTAAAAAATATTTAATTTATCCTAGAATATTGCCTCCTGATACTATCAGAGCAAATTCAAAATATATTTTGAAAAAATATTTTAAAAAAGCAAAAAATTGTAAAAATGTAGAAAGAGTACCTCGTTCTTTTAATGCATATTATTTTATTCAAGACTTTAAAATTTGTGAAATAGATTAGGTATGATAAAATGAAATTAAATTTTAGGATTGATAAAAGAATGAGTAAAATAAAAATAAATTTATTAGTTTTGTTATTTCTAATATTGATTGCAGGTATAGCAAATATTCCTTTGGGTGCTGAAATAGATTGGGATTATTTAGCTTATCATTATTATAATGCTTATGCTGTTTTAAATAATAGATTAGATATTGATATGATGCCTTCAGGTATTCAATCTTATTTAAACCCAGTTTTAGATATAATTTCATATGTTATGGTTAATTCGTTGAAGCATTATCCGAAGTTGTTATTGTTTCTTCAAGCTATGCCGTATGCATTTTTAGGTTTTTCAATTTATTTGTTAAACAAAGAATTATTTATAAAAATATCTGAAAAAAAGTTATTTAATTGTATTTTGATATTTGTATCAAGTGTAATTTGTCTTTCAGAAACGACTTTGATTTCTGAATTTGGAATGAGTTTTAATGATATTCAGATTACTACCTTAATTGTTTTAGCGTTATGGTTGTTGATAAAAAGTTTTAAAGATTATAAATCTAAATATTTAAAATGGGCAGGTTTTTTAATCGGTTTGGCTTGTGGGTTAAAATTTACGACAGGAATTTATGCAATTACTTTGGTTTTGGCATATATGTTATGCGCAAAACATGATGATATTAAAGAGTTGTTCAAACAAGTTGGAATAATTTGTCTTTTCAGCCTTTTAGGCTTAGTAGTTATTGATGGCTGGTGGGCTTGTATTTTATGGCATAAATTTAAAAACCCCGTTTTTCCATACTATAATAGTATTTTTAAATCTGAATGGTTTACTTCTATAAATTATCATGATTATAAATTTTGGAAATCAGGCTTTTTTAATATATTGTTTTTACCTTTAAAATGGTCAGAAACAACTTATGTGTTTTATGAAAAATGGAATTTATTTGTATATGAATCAGCAAGAGGTTTGCCGTCTAATAATTATAACATTGTTATTGAATGGCCATTTTTTGATTTAAGACATGTCTTTATGTATTTTTCAACTTGGATTTTATGTTTCTTTGTAGGACGACAAATTTTTGTTTCAAAAATTGCGCAAGATATTCAAAAACCAAAAAATATTTTTGAAAAAATAAGCCGATTGTTCAATAAAATCGATAATTTAAGTATTATGGGTAAAGAGCAGTTATTTTTACTTTCAGTTGTTATCATAAGTTATTTTATATGGGCAACTCATTTTGGAATAATTAGATATCTATTACCATCTTTGGTTTTATGTGGAACATTTATTGTTATGGTAGTTATTCAATTCACTAAATGGTTAAACGATAGAAGATTATATTTAGGATTGATTTATTTGCTATTTATAGTCAATATCGGATATTGCACAAATCCTGGTGCGCGTTCAGATGTATTCTTGTATGCTCCAGATTTGCATATTGAAGATAATTCTGTTGTTTATCTTTCTGGAAAACCTGCTTCATATCTTATAGCAGGACAAAATAAAAATGCTAGATATATTTATTTAACAGGCGATGCTGATGGCGGCGATTATAATTTTACTCAAACAGATAAATATTTTGAATTGGTTGATTTTTATTCTGCAAAAGCAAAGAAAAAATATTTAATAAAACGAAAAACTGGTATTCCTTATGAATCTCATAAAAGTAATACACCAGAAATTATAAAAAAATATATAAAGAAACCTAAAAAATGTAAGGATATAAAAACAAAATATACTTATTCTTATATACCTAAATTTGAAATTTGCGAATTTTTATAATGTAGATTTTTTATTTTTAGGTGAATAGATATAATATGGATTTTTGAATATAAAATATGGTGTTGTTTTTTTGAAATCCTTTTTATTTTTTAAATAAAAATCTCTGTCTGCAAATTTATATTTAATATTATATTTATCAAAATAAGTAAGTATTGTAGAATCACCTTCGATAAAATTATTTTTGTATAAGATGACAACTTTTTCTTTTTCTAAATTTTTATAAAAATTTATCGCGTATTCTTTGCAAATGCTTCTGTGTGCAATTGTTTCTTTGATAACAAATGCTGAGTTTAGGAAAATAATAAACGTTAAAAGGTGACACAAAATGTATCTAAAATCTTCATTTTTGAAAAATATTTTGTTGTAATTAATTATAGACATGTATAAAGTAAATATTGGGAAAAACCAAATTTGTGGTACATATCTTGGCCACCAAGCTTCGCTATGGGAGAAGAATGACAATAAAATTATGGCACTCATTGAATAATAGATTTTTCTATCAGTTTTGTCTTTAATTTCTATTCCAATGAGTAATAAAAAGCTTAAAATGAATATTCCACTCCAAAAATGTCCAAATCCACCAAGACGTGTATCAGAAATGAAGTTTTCGTGTACTTCTTTTTTCTCCATTTGAAATGGATATTTTAATGTAAGATGTTTTTTCTGACTTTGTTGTGTTGAGAATGTAGAAAGTAAAATTTTTTCTAATGATGATTTATTTCTTATATCTACTGTAAACATCTGTCTTTTTATTGTTATGTCTTCTTTAGTCCACATAATTGGGAATAAAGGGTTGTTATATCTGATATAATTTGTAAGATATGGGTGAAGGCTTGTTATTATTAAAAAAAGTTCCATAACCAAGCAGGCTTTAAGATAAGTTTTTGCATATTTTTTGTAGGTAAATAAGAAAATAATAGAAATAATTGCCAAATAAAATAATCCGGTAATTTTCAAATTAGGCATTATAGAACCGATAAAAACTAAATTCCAAAAATTGAAATTTGAAAATTTATCTTGTTTTATAATTTCCATAATATTCAATATGAATAAAATGAACATAAAATACATAATTAAATCAACGTACATTGTGAAAAATTGAGCAATCACAACAGGGTTTAGTATGATTAAACTTGAGAATAAAAGATTTAGATATTTTCTTTCTGAAAATAGAGAAAGTACTGTTATTGATCTAAAAAATACAGCACAAGCAATAAGACAATTGACAACAAAACCTGATTCTATAATATTTGTCAGTTGGTAAAAACAAGCTGATACGGTTTCACAGAATTTTGGCCAAACTTGAACCCAAATATTATTTGCGTATAAATGATATTTTTCTGCAAATGAAAATGAATCTTGAAGTAATGGATTCCAGCCGTTTTTTAAACAAAACATTGCTTGAAAATGATATGCAAGTCCGTCAAAGCTGAAATCATTTCTTCCGTTTGAAATAAAAAGGCTACCAATAGTTAATAATATTAGTGTAAAGAATTGCCAATTGGTATATTTAACTGAATTATTTAATTTTATCAAGCTAAAATAAACTATCGGAAGTGCAAGAATTAGATATATCCAAGTTATTGAGATGTGTAGGATAAAACCGATATTTGCTAATAAAAATACTACAAATAAAAATTCGATAATGGCAAATGAAAGATTATTCAAGTGTTTTATATAAAATTCTTTCATTTTTTTTGTAACGTAGATAGAATATCCAAATGAATATAATATACAAGTTACTAAAAGTCCTTGATATAAGAAATAACATCTTGAAAAAGATTCTTTTAATAGATATAGAAATAATGTTAAATTAAGAGTGTTTTTTGTATAAAGGGCTGCGTTATGAAGATTTGTAAGTCTATTTGTTGCAGAAAAATATCCATTAATAAAATATCTTATATCGGAATTAATGTTTAATACCCAAAATATTCCACTAAATATAAATGAACAAATACAAAAAAACAGTATATTTTTTTTCACAAATAATTAAAACCTATATATTAATAAACTTGGGTGTGGAGGGATTCGAACCCTCGACCAATTGATTAAGAGTCAACTGCGCTACCGCTGCGCCACACACCCAAGACTAGAGTGTTTAAATTTTTAAATGTACATTACTCTGTTTCTTTTTTATACTTCAAAAACATAATCTGTGCAAGATGTTTAAATATTTATCTTTTTTAATTCTTTGTTTATGTTTTCAATAACGTCTGTCCAATCATTAAATTTTGTTTGTTTGAAAATTTTTACACTTTGGTACCAAGGTGTTGTTTTTTTATCTTCAAACCATCGCCAATCGTGAAGTTTTGGCAACATCAAAAATGTTTTTACTCCGCTTGCACCTGCTAAATTTGCAACAGATGTATCGACAGAAATTAACAAATCTAGGTTTTTTAGTGCTGCAAGTGTATCGTCAAAATTTTCAAATTCTTCCGTAAAATCAATTATTTGAGGATATTTTTCAGTTCTTTGTTTATAATCTTTTTGGAATGAATAAAATTGAATTTTATCATTATCAAAAAGTTTTTCTAACTCTTCAAGGTCGCAATTTCTGAATTTTGCAGTTGAATTTTTTTCTAAATTTTTTCTACCATTCCAGCAAATACCAACTTTTAGTTTGTTTGTATTGAAGTATTTATTTTTAAAATAGTTTACTTTTTCTTCATTGGCCTTAAGATAACCTTTTGCATCTGGAATTTTTTTAAAATCCATATTTAAACAGTATGGCAAAAATAGTATTGGAATTGAAAAATCAGTGTCTTCTTCGGTTGTATAAAATCCATATTTATTACGTTCGGATTTTGTGATTTCAACTTGGCAATTTTTTATGTCGCTGTAGTTGTTTTTAAATATCTCATAAGTGTAATCTTTTGCTTCGATTTTGATTTTTTTAAAATATTTAGCTAAAAATGGGATATATCGACAAAACATAAAAGCATCGCCATAACCTTTGTCTACTAAAACTTTTACTGTTTTATCCATTTCTTGTTTTTGGTTTAACCAAATTTGTGAAATTCTGTTTGGATAATTTTGAATATAAAATTTGAAATATAAATCATATCCTTCTTTGAATTTCTTTTGTTTTAAAAGAGAATTAATATAAGTAAAAGAGATTGTTTCGTTATTTATTTTATATGCCTTTTGCGCATATTCAAGAGCTTTTTGGGTATCTCCAAATGCTTCATAGCAAATACTCAAATTGCAATATGATTCAAAACGTGGTTCTTTTTTTATTGCTAAATTACTGTATTCAAAAGCTTTTTCTATTTCTCCAAAAAGTATGCAACATGAAGAAAAATTTGTTAAAGTAGCAGAGTCTTCTGGGAAAATTTCAAGTATTTTTTTGTATAAATCAATTACCTTACGTTTTTTTAGTTCGATAATGTATTGAGCAACAATAAACATTTTTTGTTTGTTGTTTTGTATGGTTTTTTTTAGAAGTTGGTCTGAAAACATATCTTTTAAATACATTTCAGCAAGCAATATTACAGCTTTTCGGATAGGAAAATCTTTTCCTTCTGCAGCAAGACAAAGCTCTACTGCTTTTTCAATGTTTCCTTTTGCAATATTTTCTTTTGCTAATCTAAAGTTTTTCATAATTTTTTCAAATTTTGTACCATTTAAAATTTTACTTTTTTTTAAATTTTTATGATACATGCATTTAATGGATTTGCTTATGTGTGAAAAATATGATTAAATTATTTTGTGGGAGAGAAAAGTGTCTTATAACCAAAAACAAAATATGAATATATTGTTTTTACATCGCTCTTATCCGAGTCAATATCAATATGTGTTGCAAGAATTAGCAAAAAATCCTTTGAATTTTTTGATGTTTGCTCATTATAATAAGACTACTGATATAAAAGGTGTTAATGCTTTTCAATATCCAATCGCAACAAGAAGCGCAAGGACTTGTCATCCTTTTCTACCAGTTGTAGAAGGTGCAATTTTGCACGGACAAGGTGCTGCAAATATTGCTTATTCTTTGCAAAAAAGAGATATAAAACCAGATTTAATCTGTGGACATTCTTGGGGTCCTCCAATGTTTATGAAAGATATTTTCCCTGACGTTCCGTTATTGTGTTATTTTGAATGGTTTAATAGTTTTAAAGAACCTTCAAATTTGACTTTTAGAAATAATGATTTTTCTGAGGTAGAAGCAGCAAGCGATGAATGTGGAAATTCTTTGTTGTTTAATGATTTAGTTTCTTGTGATGCTGGAATATCTCCGACAGAATGGCAAAAAAGTCGTTTCCCAGAAGAGTTTCATGACAAAATTCATGTTATACATGATGGCGTTAATACAAAAAATTTAAAAAGAAATGATGATGCGGTTTTTGAATTAGAAACTGAAAAAGGTACAATAAAACTTTCTAAATCAGATGAAGTTGTTACATATACAACACGTGGTATGGAGCCATATCGTGGTTTTTGTGAATTTATGGAAGCAGCTTATGTTTTGCAAAAACGCAGACCAAATTTGCATATTGTTGTTGCAGGAAAAGATGAAAATTTTTATAGCCCTGTATCTAAAATTGGTTCTTATAAAAAAGAAATGTTGCAAAAATATAAATATGATATGTCACGTTTGCATTTTACAGGCACTTTGCCTTTTGAAAAATATATTAGTTTACTTCAAGTTTCAAAAGCTCATGTGTATTTAACAGTGCCTTTTGTATTGTCGTGGTCTATTATGGAAGCGATGGCTTGCGAATGTCCGATTGTTGCTTCTGCGACAGCACCAGTTAAAGAAGTTGTTCAAGATGGTTATAATGGTATTTTATTCGATTTCTTTAATATAAATGATCAAGTTGAAAAGATAGAATTTGCATTATCTAATCCTGATAAAATGGAAGTTATGAGAAAAAATGCACGTAAAACAATTTTGGATAAATATGATATTGATGTCGTTTTCCCTCAACACGTTGAATTAATGCAAAAATTGATTAATAAATAATTATTCTTTTACGTTTTTAAAGAAATTTTGAGCAATAATTTGTGAATATTTACCTTTTTCGTTTACAGAAACAAGTAATCTTGATTGACCGTTTCCTAAGTCAATAGCTGAGATAATTCCTTCTGCTTCGCCATTTGGTAATTTGCTGATTTTTGCATTAAATTTTGCATATTTAATATCTTTTCCGAAAGAATTAATTGTTCCTTTTTTAGTAATTTTTATGTTTTGAACATTAATAACTTTGTATTTAAATTTTTTAGAAGTTTCGTTTAATTTTTCTTCAATTTTGTTTTCTTCAAAATCATCAGGAGTCAAAATAGGTTTTTTGCCTGCATCAACGACAATAAGTTTTTGTCCGCTTGCTCTGTGTTCTGCTAAAACTCCGCTATATCCTAGTAAAGTTGCAGCTTTGTCTAATTCATATTCATCTGGAATTTTTGAGAAATCGCCGACTTTTTTAGCTTTTTCTAGCATTATATCTTGTGGTGGATTCATAAATTCGTTCCATTTTTGAGTAATAAAGTCATTTCCACCAATTGACATGAAGCCAATTACCGCAAAAACCAATATTACAGCTTTTATTAAATTTATTATGAAACCCACTGGAGTTTTCTCCTTTGAAAATAAATAATCTTTTCTTGTTAAATTTTAGCAATCAAAAACATATAAATCAACCTTTAAAATTTTGAATAAGTAAAAAATAATTTCATAATTCTTGCAACAAGTTTAAATTTGCTATAAAATAAGCTTAAATGTTGGGGATATGAATTAATGGCTAAAGCAGAAATTAATTATATAAGAACTTGTGATGTTAATATATCTGACGCAACACCAGCGATGCAACAGTATCTTGAAACAAAATCTCAATATCAAGATGTGATTTTGATGTATCGCATGGGTGATTTTTATGAAACTTTTTTTGAAGATGCAGAAACTATGTCAAGAGAATTAGAAATAACCTTGACTGGTAGAGATGCAGGTCCCGTTTTAGGCAGAATTCCTCTTGCGGGTATTCCTGCAAAAGCGATTGATTCTTATTTGGAGAAATTAATCGAAAAAGGTTTGAAAGTAGCAATTTGTGAACAGTTGGAAGATCCAAAAGCAACAAAAGGAATTGTAAAAAGAGGTGTTGTAAGGCTTGTTACGGCAGGAACATTAACAGAAAGTAATTTGTTGAAACAAAATTCTAACAATTATTTGTGCGCGATTTTTAAAAGTAAAAAATCAGATATGTATGGATTTTCTTATGCAGATATTTCAACTGGCGAATTTAAATTAACAGAAGCTTCTTTAAATATGATTTTTTCCGAATTGGCAAGATTGCAACCAAGTGAAATTGTTGCTCCTTCGCTTGCACAAAAAATTATGCCGTTTCAAATTGTTCCAGAAGAAAAAATTGATTTGCCTGAAGAAATTTTGAATAACTATAATTGTTCAAAAGTTCCTGCGTCAATTTTTGAATCTAATTTTTCTTTGAAAAATTTAAAGACAGTTTTTAATACAAGTTCTCTTGAGTCTTTTGGTTATCCTAATTATAAATTAGGATTTCAAGCTGCCGGAGCTTTGGTTTCTTATATTTGGGAAACAATGAAGGGTTCTTTTCCAAAATTTGATACGATTGTGCCGTATGAGTTATCAGAATATGTTTTGATAGATGCAAATACGAGAAAAAATCTTGAATTAACAGAAACTTTAAGAGAAAAAAATAAATATGGCTCTTTGTTGTGGGCGATTGATAATACTAAAACAAATATGGGCGCAAGACTTTTGAAATCTTGGATTTGTCAGCCGTTAAAAGATTTGCCTCAAATAAAAAAACGTCAAGATATTATTGAAGAATTAATTGAAAAAACTGATGTAA
>JAKSUT010000060.1 GCA_024408705.1 bacterium
GTATATTATAACACTTTATTTCTGCATTTTTAAGGGGGTTAACCTTACCCAAAAGAATGATTTTTTATTAAGAATTGTAACAAAATCAAAACAAAATCCTAAAGTTTCGAAAAACATGTGCCGATATCATTAGAGTAATCAAAAGGGAATTACAAAATTAGTTAGGGTAAAGGTATCGTAAAAATGGGTTTAAACATCGCATACAATCAAACAACATTAGATGCTAAAGCAGTTCAAGATGTTACAAAACAAATTCTTAGAAATGCTGAAACTCAAAATTCTGCTCTAGCTAATGCTGATTTATCAAAATTCAACAGAGTTTCTTTAGGAAAAGATTTATACAAAGTTAATGCTGCTCAAGCAAGCGAAATCGCTATGGCTAACAGCAACATCAATATCAACTTAAGCGACAAAGCTCAAAACAGCTTAAAATATTTATCAGCACTTGCTTCAACTTTAGCTTTCAAAAAAGTTAAAAACGAAGTTAAAGCTGAAGAAAAAGCAATCGTTGAAACAAAACGTCCTTCATTCGGTAAATTAACTGAAGCTGCTGAAAGCAAAGTTAATCCTTTCATCGGATTTGAAGACGAAGAAGAAATTTTAATCGCATAATACTTTATACCTTATACCTTTACAATGTTCTATTTTCCCGAGAATTCATTTTGAGTTCTCTTTTTTTTGCTTATTTTTAAAGCACAAAGCAAAAGATTAAGAATTGTAACAAGGATAAAACAAAACCCTTAAGTTTCCAAAAACATGTGCCGACATTATTAGAGTAATCAAAAGGGAATTACAAATTAGTTAGGGTAAAGGTATCGTAAATGAGTTTAAGTGTATCATACAATCAAGCAATTGACACAGCAGCTCTAAGAGATGTTACAAAACAAATCTTCAACAGAGCTAATGCTTCTAACTCAACTTCTGCTCTAGCTAATGCAGATTTAACTAAATTCAACAGAGTTTCTTTAGGAAAAGATTTATACAAAGTTGATGCTGCTCAATCAAACAAAATCGCTATGGCTAACAGCAACATCAACATCAACTTAAGCGACAAAGCAGTAAACAGCCTAAAATATTTAAACAATATCGCTTCAGCTTCAATCTTCAACAAAGTTGAAGGCAAAATGACTCTTCCTGAAGTTCAAGCAACAGTTGAAAAACAAGCTAGCGCAATCCGCCCTATGTTTGGTAAATTAACTGAAACTGCTGAAATGGATGCTGATAAAAAAGGTTCAAATCCTTTCTATCAAAATCTAAACAAAAATGAAAAAGAAGAAAAAGAAATTAATATTTTCGCATAATACTTTATACCTTATACCTTTACAATGTTCTATTTTCCCGAGAATTCATTTTGAGTTCTCTTTTTTTTGCTTATTTTAAATCAAGCTATTATTCATTTTTAAGCCATTATTATTAAGAAATATTACAGAATTTCAAAAAAGTATATACCAATTAAGCAATTTTTATATACTTACTAACTTTATATAAGTACGAATGATACTTAAGAGAAAAAAAGGAGAACAGAATTATGGCAAGAGTTTTAATTTCAATGCCCGAAAGATTTTTAGATGAAATAGACACAGTAGCAGATACAGAAAATCGTTCACGCTCAGAATTGATTAGAGAAGCGTTAAGAACATATATACACAGAAACCAAGTCCGTGACAACGGCAGAGCAGCAAAAAATGCAGCAATACTTGAAGAACTATTAGGCTAAGCTACTAGACAGGTTAAATTAGAATTATTCAATTTGAATTTGGGGAAAAATTTAGAACATAAAAAAGCGAGTTTTTTAACTCGCTTTTTTGCGTTTAAAAGCTTGTCAATGTAACGTTTTTTTAAAATAGTAGTACGTAGATAAAAAATAAAATATAATATTAATGGGAAGAGAATACAAATAAAAAATTTTAAGGACATAAATAGTGAAAAAAGGCATATTAATTTTAGCAATTGCAATAACTGCTTTAATATCACCGGCTTTTTGTACAGAAACAAAACACGCTAGCATTGAAAAACACGGACTTAGTTTTGAACAAGCCTACGAACTTATGATAGCAAATAACAATGCAATAAAAGCTACTTATCAAGAAATCGAAGTAAAAAAATACGAAAAAAGAGCAGCCGTAGGACATTTCTTGCCCAAAGTTGTAATAAACACAACCGCAACACATTTTGACGGAGATATTCAAGTCGACAAAGGAACTTTCTCACTAGGTTCAGTAATACCTCCTATACCTCTTGGACAAATAAAACTTCAAGATCAAAATCTTTTAACTGCAAGTGGCGGTGTTATTTGGAACATTTTTACCGGCGGAAAAATTATCGCTATGAACTCTGCTGCTAGAGCAAAACTAGAAGCGACAAATGAAAAATACAAACAAATTACAAACGAACTTACAATTGAACTTGTAAAAAGATACTACGGATTAAGACTAGCAGAAGACCTTATCGAAGTCAGAAAACAAGTATTAGAAACAACACAAAAGCATTTATCAAATGCTATAAAACTTGAAAAAGAAGGCATAATTTCAACTTCAGAAAGATTGCACGCAGATGTTGCTTACGCACAAGCAAAAAGAGATTTTGAAGCTGCAACAAGAGATAGAAACATTATAGAAGAAGGTTTGAAATCATTAATCAAAGCTGATGATGTTGATTTATCAAATGTTTCTATCACAACTGATTCTGAACTTTTTATTTATAAAAAAGATATGGATACCCTAAACGAATTTAAAGAACTAGCAATAAAAGAAAACCCTCAACTAAAACAACTTGATGCAAAGCAAAAATTAGCACAAGCAAACTATGTTGCAAAAGCAGCCAGTTATTCACCAACAGTTAGTTTATTTGCATACGATATTTTTGCATCTAAAAACCAATCTTATCAAATGCCATCTTACGCAGTTGGCGGAAGTGTTAATTGGGTTTTATTTGATGGTTTGAGCAGATTTAACGAATTGAAAGCTGCAAATCATTTAAGAGAACAAGTAAAATATGAACAAGCAAACGCAAGAAACAACATCAGAAGTCTTGTTACTAAAAAATACGAAGAAGTCTTAAAAAATAAAGAACAATATGACAGTTCAAACGCAGCAATAAAGAGTGCAAACGAAGCCCAAAGAACAGCAATATTGGCTTTTGATGAAGGCTTAGGAACATCACTTGAAGTTACTGATGCACAAACTGCTCTTTTAGGTGTAAAAATTCAAAGATTAAATTCTATATACAATTATGATGTCGCACTTGTTGAGCTTCTTTCAACACACGGAAGTGCAGAAGAAATTTTAGAATATATAAAAGAATCAGCTAAGGAGAGATTATGAATAAAAAAATAATAATAGCAATAATTTGTCTTGCAGTTGCAATTATTAGCATATCTACAATTTTTGTAATTAATAAAAATAACGAAAAAATCATACAAGGCGAAGTCGAAACAAAAACTGTTGATTTATCTTCTAAACTAACAGGTAGAGTTAATAAAATACACGTTCAAAAAGGAGATATTGTAAAAAAAGGTGATTTACTTATCACACTTGATACACCTGAAATCAACGCAAAAGCGACACAAACAGATGCTTCATTAGAAATAGTACAAGCACAAGAACAAATATCTTATGATTCATACAAACAAGCACAAGCACAAGCAGAACTTGCAAAAAAGACTTATGAAAGACTTGAACGTCTATACAAAGAAGGCGTAATTCCTGCACAAAAAAGAGATGAAGCAAAAGCAAAATATTTAAGTGCAAAAGAAAATGTAAACGCAGGAAAAACAAAATATACAAATTATTCAAACGCAAGTATTAAAAAAGCACAAGGTGCTATAAATGAAGTTCAGTCATATTTAAAAGAAAATAAAATCATTGCTCCAATTGACGGACAAATAACAGAAATTGGAGTTGAAGAAGGCGAACTTGTTGGTGCAGGTTTCCCTATTGTTTCTATAGTTTCAGTAGAAGATAACTGGCTAACTTTCAATTTAAGAGAAGATTATCTTCAAAAAGTTAAAATTGGAAAAACTTTTATGGCAACAATTCCTGCAATAAGCAACGAACCAATTGAAGTAAAAGTTAATTATATTTCAGCGCTTGGAAATTATGCTACTTGGCGTGCAACAAAAATCAGAGGCGATTTTGATTTAAAAACTTTTGAAGTAAGAGCCGTTCCAACAAAACCAATAAAAGATTTAAAAGCAGGAATGACCGCTATTGTAGATTGGAATAAAGTCAAATAGAGAAAGAATTTTAAAATGCCAATAGAACTTTTAGCACCCGCAAAAGATAAAGATTGTGCATTTGCTGCAATAGATTTTGGAGCAGATGCAATCTACATTGGTGCAAAAGACTTTGGCGCAAGAAAAAAAGCAGGAAATAGTTTAAAAGATATTGAAGAAGTCGTAAATTACGCACATAAGTTCAACGTAAAAGTTTATGTAACACTCAACACAATATTGAATGACAAAGAACTTAAAGAAGCTGAAAAAATGATAAGAGAACTTGAAGAAATAAATGTTGATGCTCTTATCGTGCAAGATATGGGATTGTTAGAAATTCCACACAAAATCCCTTTCCATGCCAGCACTCAATGTGATAACAGAACAATCGAAAAAGTAAAATTTCTTGAAGAAGCAGGTTTTAAAAGAGTTGTACTTGCAAGAGAACTCTCTTTAGAACAAATTAAAAAGATAAAAAACCAAACAAATGTTGAACTTGAATGTTTTATCCATGGAGCTTTATGCGTTTCATATAGTGGACAATGTTATATGAGTTATTCAATCGGGAAAAGAAGTGCAAACAGAGGAGAATGTGCACAGCCTTGCAGAAAAAAATATTCACTCATTGACGATAAAGGAAATATTATAGAAAAGGACAAATACTTACTTTCGCTAAAAGATTTTTGTGCAGCAAAACATATCAAAGAACTTGCGCAAATCGGAGTTGTTTCTTTTAAAATCGAAGGCAGATTAAAAGATAGTAATTATGTTAAAAATGTCGTTGGTTATTACAGAAAACTTATTGATAACTTAGGCTTAGAAAAAACATCCTCTGGCAAAATCTTATTTGATTTTGAGCCAAATATAGAAAAAAGTTTTAATCGTGGTTTTTCTGATTATTTTTTAGAAAAACGTAAAAATTGTTTTAATATGACTAGTCCAAAATCAATTGGCGAATATTTGGGAAAAATAAAAACTGTTGAAAAAGACTTTTTTACAATCGAAAATTTAACCAAAGAACTTAACCCTCAAGATGGACTATGTTTCATTGATAACAACGAACTAAACGGATTTTTGATAAATAAAATTGATAACAAAAAAATCTTTCCAAATAAAAAAACATCTATAAAAATCGGCACAGATATTTATAGAAATCAAAATACAGAATTTGAAAAACAACTCAAAAATTCAAAAACTCATAGATATTTAAAAGCGATTATTGAATTTAATGAAAACGAAATAATTGCAAAAGATGAAAATAAAAATATTGCAAAACTAAACTTTAAAACTGAAGAAATTGCAAAAAATCCTGAAAAAATGATAACAAACATAAAAACGCAATTTAAAAAAACAGGAAACACAAATTTTGAAATAGAAGAAGTTTCAATAAACACAAACAATATCCCATTTTTACCTATTTCAAAATTAAATGAACTAAGACGTGAAATTTTAGAAAAACTAATCGAAGAAAGATTAAAAAACTATCCAAAACATAAAATATCAAACAAAACTAATTATCCAAAACTTAATAAATCACTTGATTACAAAGCAAACATTCTAAATGAAAAAGCAAAAAATTTCTATAAAAAATGCGGATGTGAAATAAACCAAAACGCTTTAGAAAGTGGCTTGTCACCAAATGGTTTAACTGTTATGCGCACAAAACACTGCTTAAAATATGCGTTTAATATGTGCAAAAAGGATAAAAAACTTTTTCTTGTTGATGAAAAAAATAAAAAATACAAACTAAATTTTGACTGTAAAAATTGCGAAATGGAGATAATATTCTAAATTATGTATAAAGCATTTTTAAACACATTAAAAAGAGAATTAAAAAGAATAAAGGAATATCCGCTAATTTTAGTGATAATGATTGCTATTCCACTTGCTGTTTGTTTTGTTTTATGCGAAACATTCAAAGAAGGTTCACCAACAGACTTACCTGTTGCAGTATTAGATTTGGATAATTCAGATTTATCAAGAAAAATAATACGAACAATAGATGCAACACCATCTTGCAAAACAATACAAAATGTATTAGATGTAGAAGACGGACATCAACAAATCGTATCAGGAAAAGCTTACGGATTTATACTAATTCCAAAACGATTTAAAGCAGATATTCTACAAGGTAAAAGACCTCAACTTGTATATTATTACAACAACAATTTGCTACTTATTGGCGGGATAATCACAAAAGATATAAATAGTGCAGTACAAACCACTCTTGCAGGACTCACCGCTTACGTATATTCAACCAAAGGAATGTCAAAAGATGTTGCAGCATCACAGGTAAATATTATAAAAGTTGATGAACACATAAAAGGTAATCCTTATTTAAATTATTCTTATTTTTTATCAACCGCAGCTTTTATAAACACTTTTCAAATTATCGCAACATTCCTTGCAATCTTTGCAATCGGAACAGAATTTAAACATGGAACAACAAAAGAATTACTCGAAATTGGCAACAACTCTATTTTTATAGTTCTGCTTGGAAAACTTTTCCCATATACATTTGGAATATTATCAGTAATGGGTCTTGTTTATTTCATTTATTTTGTAGTATACGGAGCGCCTTTTGAAGGAAGTATTCTTTTTGTATGCTTCACAAGTTTATTATTTATACTTGCATATCAACTTACAGGAATAATGTTTATTGCACTAAGTGGAAATTATAGATTTGCTTGTAGTGCAGGGGCTTTTTATACAGCGCTTGGTTTTACATTAGCAGGTATGACATATCCTTCTATCGCAATGCCGCCGGCTATAAGAATGTACAGTTCTATTTTAGCGATAAGACCTTATCTTTCAACAATTATAGACCAATCACAAAGAGCTTTTCCAATAAGCGCTGATATGATATATGTATACTGGCTATTAATATTAATGATAATTCCGGCTTTGACAATTCCACTATTAAAGAAAAAAATGCAAGATGAAAACGAATGGTACAAAATATGATTGAAAACATAATAAAAATATTTAAAACAGAAATAAAAAGAACACTAACAGACCCAGGATGCACACTGATTATGATAGGTGGTGTTCTGCTTTATTCACTTTTTTACAGTTTACCTTTTTCAACTCACATTTTACATGACGTGCCAATTGCCGTTGTTGATCAAGATAATTCAAGTTTTTCAAGAAAACTAACAAGAGATTTTAATAGTAATGATTTACTTGAAGTCGTTGCGAAAGTTCCTGATATAGAAACTGCAAAAAAAATGTATTATAACAACGAAATAAAAGCCTATGTGTTAATTCCAAAAGATTTCAAAAAAAATATCACAAGAGGTGGTTTTTCATATATTTCAGCATACGAAGATAGTTCTTATTTAATCATCTATAAACAAGTAGCAACAGGTATTCAAACCGTTTCGCTTACAACAGGAGCAACATTTGAAATAGGAAAAATGATGAAAAAAGGAATAAAAAAAGATATGGCTTATGCAATAAAAATGCCATTTGAATTTGTGCAAATTCCTTTATTTAACCCTATCGGAAGTTATCAAAATTATATCTATCCAATGGTTATAATACTAATACTTCAACAAACACTTCTTATCGGCGCAGGACTTTTAGGTGGAACAGTAAGAGAAGAAATGCTTGGAATATATCGCAGAACAAAAGAATGTTTTGTATATAAAAAAAGAAGTTCATTTAATAAATTTTCTAAAAACCCAATAGAAATAGTTTTAGGAAAAAGTTTAGGATATGTTTTAATTTACTTATTCTACTCAATAATTTTCTTTTTAATTTTCCCAGCACTATTCTGCTACAAAATGAATTATTATAATTTTGGACTAACATTAATTTTAGTAATTCCATTTTTATTTGCAGTATCATTTCTCGCTCAAGCACTTGTTTTCTTTTACCTAAACAGAGAAAATTCTTTGTTAATGCTTGTTGTAACATCACTTCCTATGATATTTTTCCCAGGGTTTATATGGCCAAAAGAAGCAATGAGCCCGCTATTAATTGCATTTTCATCTCTAATCCCTTCAACAAATGCCATTGAAGGACTTATCAGAGTAAATATTTTTGGTGCAAATTTATACCAAGTAAAAGGAAATTTATTAAACATATTATTCTTATGCGTTTTATATTTTGTACTAGGATGTATTGTCATAAACAAATTAAACGAAAATGCAACAAACGAAGAATGCGAATAAAAAATATTGAAAAGCATAAATGTTTAAGATATAATCTAGCCAAAACGATATAATACAAAGGGAAAGGTTAAATTATGTCAGGACACTCAAAATGGGCAACAATTAAACGTAAAAAAGCAAAAATTGACTCTGCAAGAGCAGTAGTTTTTCAAAGATACTCAAGAGAATTAATGGTATCAGCAAAAATGGGCGGACCTGACCCTGCGGGAAACTTCAGACTTAGAACAGCAATTGACAGAGCAAAAGCAGCAGGACTTCCAGCTGACAACATTAAACGTGCCATTGAAAAAGGTGCAGGCATGGGTAGTGGTGACAACTTTGAAGAAATGTCTTACGAAGGATACGCAGCAGGCGGTGTTGCTGTTTTCATAGAAGTTATGACAGACAACAGAAATAGAACCGCAGGTGACATAAGAAGTTATTTCACAAAATATAACGGTAATCTAGGCGCAACAGGTTGTGTAGGTTGGATGTTCAAACCAATCGGTTCAATCAGTTTTGAAACATCTGTTGATTTCGATTCTCTATTTGAAAAAGCTGTTGAATTAGGCGCAGACGATATCGCAGAAGATGAAGACGAATACAAAGTTATTACAACTGTTGAAAACTTCCAAACTGTTGTTGAAGGGCTTGAAGCTGCTGGTTTCAAAAGCACAAATGCAGAACTTACAAGAGTTCCTGAAAACACTATTGAAGTTACAGACGAAAAAATCGCTTCTCAAATTATGAACCTTATGGATAAAATAGAAGAACACGATGATGTTCAAAATGTTTATGCAAACTTCGATATTCCAGATGAAGTTATGGATAAAATCGTTAAATATTAATATTAATTTTAATAATAAAAAAGTGAGAGAAATTAAAAATTTCTCTCACTTTTTTATATCTTTTCTATCTAATTAATCAATTTTTATTGATCAATAAAGAATTTTTCATCAGACAAAATATTTTTCATATCCAAAACTGAATATAACAAATCATTTTTAACAACTTCACCTTTTATATAAATATTTTTTGTTGAAGAATTTGGTTTTATATCTTCCTCATTTATATTAATTATTTCATAAATCT
>JAKSUT010000061.1 GCA_024408705.1 bacterium
CTCTTGGAGCAACCCCCCAATTAAGTTTCTTTCTCAAAACAGAATAAAAATCATTGTTTTCAGTAACCAATGCAAGTTTTGCTTGGAATTGAGATTTTTGAATATCGATTTTTTTAGATAAAGTTTTTTGATATTGTCCATCTGCTACAACATTGAACTTTTGACCTGAATCAGAAATTGTAACAGAAATTTTTTCTGTCGCAGGTACAACCAAAGGTCTTGCAGTTAGTGTATGAGGACAAATTGGAATGATAGCAACAACATCTAGTTGAGGTGCTAAAATTGGGCCTCCCGCAGACAAGCCATAAGCAGTTGAGCCTGTTGGAGTTGCAATAATTATTCCGTCAGCCAAATAATCACACACAAATTTTGAATTAATATTCAAATAAAATCTTGAAGTTCTATAAGAAGATACACCTCTGATAACAAAATCATTCAATGCAAGCAAATCTTCTGATGCAGTAAGCATTAATCTATCTTCAACAACACATTTGTCATTAATTATTGCATCAACTGCCGCTTCAAGTTCTTCTACACTAACCTGAGCCAAAAAACCAAGTCGTCCTAAATTCACACCAAAAACAGGTATAGAATATTTTGAATAAAATCTTGCAGAAGATAACAAAGTGCCATCTCCACCAATTACAAATACAAAATCCACATCAGTTTTCAAAGAATCTATACTAAATTTTGTAAAAGATAAATTTCTTGATACCAAAACTTCTGTCAATGCAGTAGCTACATCTTCTGAATTTTTAACAATCGGATTATATACGATACCAAAATTTTTATATTTCATTCCACACCTTAAATTTATATATAAAGCGATTTTAACGCAACATTTATTTTTTTTCAATTTATTTACAAAAACACATTGTAAAATAAATATTACAAATTGTAACAAAAGGGGAGAAAATTTTAAAGTTCGTGCGAAAAACTGCCGATAAGATGATAGGTAGGTAAATGTATCATAAGGAGTAAGGCGAATGAAAGTTAACAAAAACCAACAAGTTGAAAAATACAATCAACCAATTGTAAACAACAACAACAACAATAATACAAGAGCTAATGACATTACAAGTAACAACACAAGTATTTTCCAATACGCCGAAAACAATGGCTCAAACAGACAAATTGATGCCAGCTTGTCAAATGGTAAAGCTCTTTTGAAAGAATCTGCTAGTTTCAAAAATATAATTTCTTCAAGCAACAGCCAAATCGATGCTTGCGATTTTAGCAGTGCAGAAATTTATGGCGGGATGAATACATCTGTATTAGCTAGCAAAAGCAATTCAGATACACAAATTGGTAATGCAACAAACATTATCAACGCAAACGCTGAAAAAATTGAAACTGCAAACCAAACTTTCACAGAAGCAGCAGGCACAATCTCTGCTAACCAAGAAACAATGGGAAGCCTTATAAACGAACAAAATGAACTTTCTGATGAAATTGAAGGATACGCTCAACAACTTGAAGCATCTGCATCACGTAGCGCAGCACCAGCAACAAGTGTTTATAGTCTTCAAACAGCTGCTGAAGTTAGCCAACAACAAAAAGAAGGAAAAACTCCAAACACAAGTGTAAACAAACAAGAAACAGAAGCAATAAAAACACAAATGAATGCTTCTATGACTAGAATGGCAGCAAACAAAGATGAACAAACAAAACTTGCAGCTGAAAACGAAGAAGTAACAACTAAAAAAGATGAAGCAAGCGCAACAATGACAGCTGCAGTTCAAGCTAACGTAAATGCATCAAATTTAGCTGCATATACATCAAATGATGAAGCTGAAAAAATGAGAGAACAACAAATGGCAGAACAAGACCAAGCCGCAAATGACCAAAGATTTGCAGATAGAATGGCTGGAGTTGAAGCTGTTGGCGGTACAGTAAGCACAACTGGGGGTGTTTGTGTACAAGTTTCTGAAGTTCTATCAGCAGCTGCAGCAGGCACAGGCGGATGTACATTCGGTATCAGTGCAGCAGCTCTTGAAGCAGTAGCAGTTCCTCTTGGAACAGCAGGTGTTTACGGTGAACAAGGTGGTGCAGCAGTTGAAACCACTGCAGCAGGTGTTAAATGGGCTAAAACTGGCGATGCTCAAGCTGGTTTAGAATTCGCAAAATCAGCAGCAGGCTTAATCGCTTCAGTTGCTACTGCAAGCAAACAATTGAAATCATTACAAGATGCAGCAGGTGGTGAAACTGCAGAAATTGCAAAAGGAAATATTGACAAAACTCTAGATGCAACTAAAACTGAATTAGAAAAAGGCGCAAACGAAGCAATAGAAAAAAGTGCAAAAGCTGAAGCAAACGCAAAACGAATTCTTGACAAGCAAGGCATTGCAGAGAACGATATGTTCAATATTATTACAGACGATGCCGGTAATACAAAAAAACAAGTAAATATAGATGCTATCAAAAAAGTAGCAGCAGCAAAAGTTAATAATAAATATGGAGAAACTTTGAAAAAAGCAACAGAAGAAGGCAATAAAGAACTTGCAGATAAACTTACAAAAACAATCGAACAAGAAACAAAACGTGAAACAAATAAAATTCTAAACAAAATGCAATAATATCATCAAAACAATACAGTAAAGCTAGAGGCAAGCTCAAGGTGAAAACTTTGAGCTTGTTTTTTGCTTGAAAAATATATTAAGAATAAATAAAATTAGAGATTAAAACACTTGTATTTAGCACTTTTAGTAATAAAATGATGATGTTAAGAATTTAGTGGAGGTTTATATGATTGATTTAAATTCTGCAATTAATATGCCAGTTAACACTCAACCTGTTGTTAAAGCAGCTCAAGAAGCAGTTGTAAACAAATCAGGTGAAGTAAAAAGCGAAGAAGCAAACAGAGATTTGTTAGCTGCTAAAGGCTATCAAGGAGTTATAATCAATAAAAATAACAAAGACGTAATAGTTAAAATGGGAGGATTAAACGTGCAAGATTACGCTACAGAAGCAAAAAATGCTGTAAATGATATTAAAACTCGTGCAGGTCAAAAAGGGCAATTCCTTAACTGGATTGGTGTTTTGCCTGAAAACCAATTAAAAAATATAGATAAAATTTATGATATGGCTAAAGAAGCTAAAGAAGGCGGTTTTACTGATATCGCTGTTCTTGGTATTGGTGGTTCTCGCCACACAACTGAAGCTATGATGAAAATGCTTGGAAAAGACTCTCACGTTCATTTCTACTCAAGCATTGACCCAGAAAGCTTCAACAGATTTGCAAGCAATCTTGACCTAGACAAAACTAAATTCTTAGTTGTTTCTAAATCAGGTGGAACTCTTGAAACAACAGATGCTTACGAAAAAGCAAAACAATTACTTCACGAAAAATATGGCGCTAACACTGATATCTCAGATAGATTTATCGCTATGACTGACCAATCTGCTGAAAAAAGCAAACTTAGAAGAGCAGTTAATGCTGGCGAAGTAAAATGGTCAGGACTTGTTCACGATGATGTTGGCGGAAGATTTTCTATACTAGATGATGCTACAATGTTCACTATGGCTTATGCCGGTGTTTCTAAAGAAGATACAATAAAACTTCTTAAAGCATCTCTAGCAGCTCAAAAAGAATTTATGAATCCTGATATTAAATCTAACGAAGCTCTACAACTTGCAGCTTTCAACACAGATGCAAAACTTTCAGGACACCAAAAACACTTCTCTGAATACTTCGGAGATGCTTTCTCAGGTGCAACTTACTGGGAAAAACAAATGAAAAACGAATCTTTGAAAGCTCAAATCGCAACTGATACAAACGTTGGACCTGGTTACCTTCACTACAACGCAGAAGCTGACCTAGACCCAGCTAACAAAGATTCATTCTTTACATTCACTTATGTAAAATCTGATGACCCTGCTACAAAAGCACTTATGACAGGTGCTATGACTGCTTACAAAGCTCAACACCCTGTAACAGAAATCGTGTTAAAAGATTTATCTCCTGAATCTATCGGTAGATTTATCGAACTTAAACACTTTGAAACACTTTACACTGGTAACATGCTAAGACAAAAAGCAGGTGTTAAAGAAGATATGGAAAAAGCACTTCCAGAAGTTCTTCAACCAAACGTTGAAATTTACAAAAAAGAAGTTAAAAAATTGTACAAATACTAATTTGTAAATTTGACAGAATAATAAAACTAAAAAAGGCGATTTTGGAAAACTCCAAAATCGCCTTTTTAATAACTTTAAATAAACTTATTTATTCTTTTTTATCAATTCTATTTCATAGCCATCAGGGTCTTTTATAAATGCAATAGTTGAACCCACTTGAGATAATTGATATGGTTCATACAAATATTCAATTCCCATTTCTTTCATTTTTGCTTCAAATTCTTCAAAACTATCAAGTGCAAATGCAAAATGACCAAAACCTGTACCAATTTCATAACCACCTTTTGGTGTTTCATCATTTATTACAAGTTCAATTTCATATTTTTCATCTTCGTCTGAAACATAATACAGATAACAATCATCTAAACGTTTTTTCTTTACTACATGCAAGCCCAAAAGTTCTTGATAAAACTTTAATGATGCATCAATATCTTTTACTCTTATCATTGAATGTAATATTTTCACGTGATTTACTCCTTATTTTTTAACCATTAAAACAACTGAATTTGCTTCAATTGCTTTCAATTCACCTACTGCGTCAAGTTTTTCATTAGTTTTGGCTTTTATTGAAATATCTTCAATATCAAGTTCCAAAACTTTTGCCAAATTTTCTCTCATTTGCATAATATGAGGCATCATTTTTGGTTGTTGAGCAATAATATTTGAATCTATATTGCCGATTTTCCAACCTTGCTCTTTTACTAATGCATAAACTTTTTCAAGCAACAAAACACTTGAAATATCTTTAAATTTTGCGTCGTTATCAGGAAAAAGAGTTCCTATATCACGCATAGCAAGAGAGCCTAAAATCGCATCTATTATCGCATGAATTAAAACATCCGCATCAGAATGACCAAGCAACCCTTTTTCAAAAGGAATTTTAACTCCACCCAAAATCAAATCTCTACCTGATTGAAGTTGGTGTATATCATAACCGATTCCGACTCTAATTTTTTCCATTGTTATAAACAAACCTTTCTACTGCTTTTACAAAACCATTATTTTCTACAGTATCAGTAACATAAGTTGCAACGGCTTTCAATTCATCTGTTGCATTACCCATCGCGATTTTTATTCCTGCTGAATCTAACAAAGACAAATCATTATTTTGATCACCTGATGCCATAACTTCTTCTGTTTTTATATTCCATAATTTTTTCAAATACTCAACTGCATTTTTCTTAGTTGCTTCTTTATTGCAAACTTCACAGAAAAATGGCATTGATTTTACAAAATTCAATTCAGGATATTTTTCTGATAAATAATTTTTGTACTCTGTCACAATATCAGGGTTGCTATAATCAATTATCAACAATTTGTTTATATTCTCAAGATTCAAAGAATCAAATGAAGCAACTTTATATTCAGCTTTTCTTTCTTGAGCATATTTTTTAATAGTATCGTTATCCTGTTCAACATAAAGTTCATCATCTAAATAAATATTTATGTGAATATTATTTTCTCTTGCCCAGTTGATAATTTCTTTTGCAGATTTTGGATTAACTGTTTTGTTATACAAAATTTCGTCTTGATATTTTATAAAACCACCTTGGTAAGAAACAATCGGAGTATCAAGTTTAAGTTCTTCAGCTATAAATTCTGTACAAGAATGCATTCTACCTGTAACTAAAACTACTTTTATCCCCCTTTTTGTCAAATCAGAAATACAATCTTTAACCTCTTGATTAAATTTGAAATCACGTCTCAAAATTGTACCATCTATATCAGTTACAATTAGTTTAATCATAAAAAAGCCCTCGTCAAAGCACAAACAGTTTTTGAATCATTAATTCTTCCATCTTTAATCATTTGTAAGACTTCACTCAATTTATATTCATATACACTCAAAAACTCATCTTCATCTAAATTTTGTTCTTTAAATGTCAAATCTTTAGCCATATACAAATAAAGTTTTTCTGTACAAATACCTGGAGTTGTATAAATAAAGCCTAAAGATTTCCACTCTTTAGCTTCATAACCTGTTTCTTCTAAAAGTTCTCTTTTTATAGCGTCATCCGGATTTTCACCAACTTCTAAACGACCAGCAGGCAACTCTAACAATTCTTTTTGCAAAGGAAATCTAAACTGTTTAACCATCAAAATAGTATCTTCGTCTTTTAAAGCAGCAACAACAACACCACCAGGATGTTTAACTACTTCACGATATGATTTATTGCCGTCTGTTAACAAAACATCAAAAGTAGAAACATCAATGCATTTTCCTTCAAAAACTTTTTTCTCACTTAATGCTTTTTCTTCAAACACAATAACTACCCTAATTTCGTTTTAATTAACGATTTTACTTGTTCAAAAATATTTTCAATACTATCTTTTGAATTAATAACTTTTACCCTGTTTGGTTCGTTTATAGCAATATCTAAATAACCATTACGAACTTTCCTAGTAAAATCAACACCGATTGATTCCATTCTGTCTTTAACCTCTCCTACACGTTTTTGAGAAGTTTCAACATCAATATCAAAAACCAATGTCAAATCAGGTAAAAAGTCACCTGTCGCCAATGTATTTAATTTTTTCAAATGATTAATATCAATTCCGCGTCCATAACCTTGATAAGCAATTGTTGAATCAGTATGACGGTCACACAAAACAATCGCACCTCTTTCAACTGCTGGTTTCACAATATTATCAATATTTTGAGCTCTATCTGCTAAAAATAAAAATGCTTCACAATTTGAAGAAACATCATCTTTTGAATTTAAAAGAAGAGAACGAATTTTTTCACCAATACCTTTACAACCTGGTTCTCTTGTAACAACAACTTCAAAACCGTTTTCTTTTAAATAATTAGCAAGTAAATTTAATTGCGTAGTCTTACCGCAACCATCAATACCCTCAAATGTAATAAAAAGTCCTCTATCCATATAAAAATTATACCATTAAAAAAAATTTTAATTCAGAATATTACATAAAGTTAAAAAGGGCGATTTTGAAATTTCAAAATCGCCCTTTTTAATACTTATTCTACTTAATTATAGAAGTTCTTTAATTTCTGATGCAACGTTTTTAGCATCAATTTTAATTCCAGGTCCCATTGTAGTTGCAATGTACAAAGATTTAATATATGTACCTTTTGAAGAAGCTGGTTTAGCTCTCAAAATAGCATCTACAAGAGTTGCAAAGTTTTTAGATAAATCTTCTTTGCTGAATTGGATTTTACCAACTGGACAGTGAACCATACCTTGTTTGTCAGCTCTGAATTCAACTTTACCAGCTTTTGCGTCTTTAACTGCAGAAGCTACGTCCATTGTAACTGTACCTGTTTTAGGGTTAGGCATCAAGCCTTTTGGACCAAGAACTCTACCTAATTTACCTAACATACCCATACAATCTGGAGTTGCAATCAAAGTATCGAATTCAAACCAACCGCCTGAAATCTTTTCGATAATTTCTTCAGCACCTGCTTCATCTGCACCTGCTTCTTTGGCTTCAGTTGCTTTTGGTCCTTTTGCGATAACACAAACTCTAACTTCTTTACCCAAACCAGCAGGTAAAACAGTTGTTGAACGAATTTGTTGATCAGCGTGTTTTACTTCAATACCTAAACGGAAATGACATTCAACTGTTTCGTTGAATTTTGAAGTTTCTTTAGAAATTTCTTGAAGTTTTGCAATTGCATCAACTGCTGTAGCAGGTTGAGTAAAACCTTCAAGCATTTCCTGTATTTTCTTTTGTTTTTTAGTAATTTTTGACATTTTTATTCCTTTCTTGGTAATAACGCATCTTCTTAAAAAAGATACTTCCAATGTTTAATTTGTGTAACTTAATCTTCTGCTATTCAGCAACAGTAATACCCATTGAACGAGCTGTACCTTTAATCATATTTACAGCACTATCCATAGAAGTTGCATTCAAGTCATTCATTTTTGTTTTTGCAATTTCTTCCATTTGAGCTCTTGTGATTTGACCAACTTTGTCTTTATTTGGAGCTGCTGATGCTTTTGATAAGTTCAAAGCTTTTTTAATCAATACAGGAGCTGGAGGTGATTTAACAACGAATGAAAAACTTCTGTCTTCATATACATCAATGATAACTGGGATAATATAACCAGCTTGAGATTCAGTTTTTGCATTAAATTGTTTACAAAAATCCATGATGTTAACACCGTGTTGACCTAGAGCAGGACCAACTGGTGGTGATGGATTTGCTTTACCAGCTTCGATTTGAAGCTTAATTTTTCCTATTACTTTCTTTGCCATTTTTTTCTCCTTCTGTGGTACAAACGAGGGCAACCTCTTCCACACTTTATTGTTTTAATAAATTATAACTTTTGAATTTGTTTGTATTCCAATTCAACAGGTGTTTCACGACCGAAGATTGAAACATTTGCACGAAGTTTTGCTTTATCTGGATAAACTTCTGTAATGTCACCAACGAAGTCACTGAACGGACCTGAAATAATTCTAACTTTATCACCTGCTTTAACGTCAAGTTGAATTTTTTGAGTTTGAGATTGTGAACGATTAATGATTTTTTTGATTTCACTATCTTTTGCAGGGATAGGTTTTTTAGCAGAACCAACGAATTTTGTAACACCTGCAGTATGTCTTACTACATACCAGCTGTCATCATCCATAATCATTTCTACTAAAACATATCCAGGGAAGATTTTTTCTTCACGTTCTTGTTTTTTACCTGCTTTAACTTGAGTTACAGTTTTTTGTGGAACTTCAACTCTGAAAATCTTTTCTGTCATATTCATATATTCAATACGTTTTTCAAGATTACTTTTAACCTTGTTTTCATATCCTGAATATGTATGAACAATATACCAACGTTTTTGAGCTTTTTTAGCTGGCTTAGCTTTTTGTTCTGTTACTTCTTCAACAGGAGTTTCAACTGCATCAACTGTTTCTACAGCAACATCTTCAGTTGAATTAACTTCTTCTAAATTTTCTTCCAATTTTTTCTTAGCCATTTTTTATCTTTCTTCTATTATCTTTTTGTTACAAAATCCAAAACAAATTTGAAAAATATGTCCATAAAATACACTGCAATAGTAAAAACAGCAACAATAGCGACTACAAAAACTGTTTCTGCAATCACCTGTTGACGTTCAGGCCAAGCAATTTTTCCCCACTCAGCTCTAACACCTTTTAAATATGTTACTATTGAATTTATAAATTCGTTGTTCATATTCTTCCTTATATTTAAATCGCGCCCTGAAGGACTCGAACCCTCGACATCCGGTTTTGGAGACCGACGTTCTACCAACTGAACTAAGGACGC
>JAKSUT010000062.1 GCA_024408705.1 bacterium
TCAGAACAGAAGCAGAAAATCAATCAGAAGCTGATATTCAAGAAGATTTAGAAATTTTATTAGAAAAATGGAATACGATTGTATCTTCAGCAGATAGTTTGACTCCACCAGCTTTGATTTCTCGTGACCAAGATTTGTTGTATAGAGTTTTGAGAGAAGCTTGTACTGATGATATTTCTGAAATTGTTGTAGATACAGCTTTTGCTCTAAATCGTGTTCAACAATTACTTCAAAATTGGCATATGAATAAAAATATAAATGTAAGTTTGTATAAAGGAACTGAACCATTATTGATTGCAACTGATATTCATAAAGAAATAAAAGCTGCACTTCAAACAAAAGTGAATATGCCATCAGGTGGATATTTATTTATTCAAACAACAGAAGCATTGACTTCAATTGACGTAAACAGTGGTAAATTCACAAGTTCAGCTACTCAAGATGAAACTATTTTCAAAACTAATAAAGAAGCTGTACATGAAATTGCAAGACAATTAAGATTGCGTAATATCGGCGGTATGATTATTGTTGATTTCATTGATATGACTTCTCGTCTTGATAAACTTGCAATTTTAGAAGAATTTGAACTTGCACTAGAACCAGATAAAGCAAAACCTCAAGTTGGTCAGCTTTCAGATTTAGGTTTGGTAGAACTTACACGTCATAGACAAGGTCAAAGTATTTCTGAATTGTTCTCTAAAAAATGTCCACACTGTCAAGGATCAGGTTATATAATGGAAGATTTCAAATTTGCATCTCCTACAGCAGAAGGCGAAATGAGAGCAAAAAATGCAAAAGCAAAACTTCCAATGGCTAATTTTAAAGTTCATAATGAATCTTCTGAAGGAACTGAAAATAATCAAGATAACAGAAATAAAAATAACAAATTTAATAAAAACAAAAATAAATTCAACAAAAATAAAAACAGATTCAATAACAATAATCAAGAAACACAACAAGATGCTCAACCTGTTGTAGAACAACAAATGCCACAAGAGGTAGAAGTTGTTGAAGTTCAACCAAAAGCAGAAGTAAAAGTTGAAGAAGTTGTAGAAGAAAAAGCTCCTGCAAAGAAAACAAGAAGAAAAACAACAAAAAAAGCTGAAGAAAAAGTTGAAGTAAAAAAAGAAGAAGTTAAAAAAGACGTAGTTGAAGAAGTTGCAGAAGAAAAACCTAAAAAGAAAGGTAGAAAAACTGCAAGTACAACAACTAGAAAACCAAGAAAAGCCAAAAAAGCTGAGGCGAAAGATGAAGAAAAAGCTTAGTTTTTTAAATTTGAGTTTTATAACAGTTGCAATATTTTCAACTCTTGCATTTGCAGGAGTTGAAAGTTTGTCTGTTTTAAATGTCGCTTATGCAGAACAACCGCAAGTGACTCAACAAGTTCCACAACAAATTGTAAGTGATAAAAAAACAGAACAAGTTGATGATGCTCCACAATCAATTCCTGAAAAAAATATTAATACTTTAAAAAATATGGATAAAAACAGTACGAAATATAAAGTTTTTAAATTTTTTATTTCAATGTTAGGAGTTGTGATTTCTGTTTTGGCAATCTATGGCGGTTTGAAATTGTATAAAACAATTATTTCAAGAGCAAGTTTGTTTCCAAAACAACCAAAATATGATAATACATTGGAAACACCAACCGATTTTAAAACTGCAATAAATATGTTTTTGAAGAAAACTGAGTAAGAGGAATTAATGAAAATAGCTTTTATTCCAATAGATGATAGACCTGTATGTTATAATTTGCCAAAAGAAATAGCGCAAATAGATAGAAATTTGCAATTTTTTATTCCAGAAAGAGAATTGTTAGGAGGGTTACATTCAGTTGCGAATATAGAAGGTATTTTTGAGTGGTTAAAATCTATTCCAAAAGTAGATGCTTTAGTTGTTTCTCTTGATACGATTGCTTATGGCGGTTTGATTCCTTCAAGACGTTCAAATGACACTATTGATGAAATTATTGAAAGATTAAAAAAATTCAAAAAATTAGTTGATAAAGATACAAAAGTTTATGCTGTTTCTTCTATAATGCGTATTTCAAATAATAATTGTAATGAAGAAGAAAAAAAATATTGGAATTTGTATGGTGAAAAAATATTTGAATATTCATACAAGTTTCATGAATTGATGGAAGATGAAACTGATGTTCCAAAAGATATTATAGATGATTATTTGGCTACAAGAAGAAGAAATTTTCTTATAAACAAAATGTATGTTGAATGGTTTAAAGATGGATTTTTCTCAACATTAGTTTTCTCAAAAGATGATTGCGCAAAATATGGTTTCAATGTGTTTGAATCAGAAATTTTAGAAACATTGATTAGCCAAGCAGATGTTGAAGATTCAGTTGCTTTAATAAAAACAGGTGCAGATGAAATCCCATTATCTTTGATGAGTCGTGCTATTGCAGAATATAACAATATTGAACCAAAATTTGCGATAAGATTTTTAGCTCCTGCATCAGTTGATTTGATTTCAAAATACGAAGATGTATCAATCGAAAAAAGTGTAAAAGGACAGTTAAAACTAGCAAAATGTAAAATTACAAGCGAAGAAAAATCAGATATAGTCTTGATAGTTAATAATTTTGAAGAAGTTCAAGGTGAGCTTGTTATGGGTGTTAATACCAAGCATTTTTCTTCTGAACTTTCTTTGCCGAATAAACTTTATGCTGTTGCTGATGTAAGGTTTGCAAATGGTGCAGATAGAAGATTTGTGAGAAAATTATTCCGTAAAAAATTAGATAAAAAGTTCTATGGTTATAGTGCTTGGAATACTTCTGCAAATAGTGTGGGAAGTTTAATATGTGCAGCTTTAGTAAGATTTTTGGCTGTTGATTATGATGAAATGGCTTTTAAGAAAGTTCAAGCTGTTAGATTTTTAGATGATTGGGCTTATCAAAGTATAGTGAGACAAAAACTAAAAAAACAAAGTGATAAACCTCTTATTTCAGAATTAAAAAAATTAATGAAACCTTATGAAAAGAAAGTTTTTTCAGCTTTAAATTCTGAATTTGATGTAAAATACAAATTTCCTTGGAAAAGATTTTTTGAAGTGGAAGTTTCAGTTTCTTTGAAGGATTAGAGTATGTCTTTATTTGATATTTTTATACTTGCAATAGCTTTATCAATAGATGCAACTGTTGTATCTTTTTCAAATGGGTTGATTTTCACTAAAAACAGGACTGCAAATTCTTTGCTTTTAGCATTTTCAGTTGGTTTTTTTCAGTTTTTGATGCCTGTTATTGGATATTTCTTTGCAAATTTAGTTGTCGATTTTGTTCAACCATTTAGTTCATTTATAGTATTTATGATTTTTACTATTTTGGGTGTCAAATTCATATTCGATGCCTTTAAAAAAGATGAACAAGACGAAATTTGCCAAAATAATTTAGGTTTTAAGTATATTTTTATCGTGTCTGTTGCAACAAGTATAGATGCTCTTTCTGCGGGTGTTTCCTTGTCTTTTAGTGGCGATAAAATATTTTTTCCATCTATAGTAATTGGTGTAGTTACTTTTATAAATTCGTTAATTGCTTTTTGGACAGGAAATTTGTTTAAAAATTTCCAAACAAAGTATTTAACGATATTTGGCGGTGTTATATTGATTGCACTTGCATTTAAAATATTATTTCAAAGTTTTTAAGATTGTACATTTTTACTATATTTAAACTATTGATATTTAAAAAATCTTCATTAAGATAAAAATATATACTAGAGAGAAGCCCTTTGAATTGTTATCTGATGAGGTGAAATGGTTTTATCATCTGAAAAAAATTATTATGAAATATTAGAAGTGTCTAATGACGCTTCTTTATCAGAGATAAAAAGTGCATATAGAAGACTTGCAAGAAAATATCACCCTGATTTGAATGATGGAAATGCTGATTGTATTAAAAAATTCAAAGCAGTAAGCGAGGCTTATGAAGTGTTGTCAAACTCTTCAAAAAGAAGAGATTATGACATTTTAAGAAATGTGAGAAAAACATCTTATCATTCAAATTCTTTTAATCAGGCTAGACAAGAGTATAAAAAAGAACAAAGAAATTACGAAAAAGAAAAAAATGACGAACCTTTTTCAAATATTTTTAATGATATTTTAAGCAAATTTAAAAACACAACTTCTTCTACTCAAAGAAGTGAATTCAGAACTGAATTAAAACCTAAAATCGGCACAAACCTTGAAGCAGAGATTACTATAAGTTTAAAAGAAGCTATTGAAGGTACAGTAAGAACTGTGAATTTAGTTCATAGTCATGCTTGTGAAAATTGTCACGGCAGAGTATTTTTAAATGGTGCAAAATGTCCTGTTTGTGGCGGTAAAGGTGAAGTTACAAATCATAAAAAATTAACAGTAAAAATTCCTAAAAACATAAAATCAGGTTCAAAAATCAGAATTCCAAATGAAGGAAATGCCGGTTATAATGGCGGTAGAAATGGTGATTTGTATTTGACTGTTAAAATTGAAAACAATTCAAAATTCACAATTGATGGAAGAAATATTTGTACAGAAATTTTGATATCTCCGTCAGAAGCCGTTTTAGGTGGGGTTGTTAATTTGAAAACTTTTAATGGTACATTGAAAGTGAGAATTGCTCCAAATACTCATTCAGGTCAAAAGTTAAGACTTCATGGTCAAGGTTTTGAACTAAATGGCGAAAAAGGTGATATGATTGTTACTGTAAAGATTGAAGTTCCTAAAAATTTATCAGAAAAAGAATTGGAATTGTATAAAGAACTTCAAAGAATTTCTACAAGTAATATTAGAGAAGAAAATTAATGTCTGAAAATAAAACAAAAATAATAGAAATTTTTTCTTCAATTCAAGGCGAAGGTCCTTATGTTGGAGCAAAACAACTGTTTATAAGATTTAGCGGTTGTAATTTAAAATGTAATTATTGCGACACAGAATTTATAAATGCACAATTTGAAGTGAGTTCAAAAGAATTGTTGCAAAAGGTAGAAGAATTTGATTTAAAACAAATTCATTCAATTTCTTTGACAGGTGGCGAACCTCTTTTGTCAGTTGATTTTTTGAAAGAATTTTTGCCTTTGTTAAATAAACCGGTTTATTTAGAAACAAACGCAACTTTGTCATCAAAATTACTAGAAATTATTGATTTTGTAGATATAATTTCTGCTGATATTAAACTCGAAAGTTCTTCTGGCATGGACACAATTGCAAAGCATGATGAGTTTTTTGATGTTGCGAAAAAACATAATAAAGAAATTTTTGCAAAAATAGTTTTTGATGAAAATATAAAAGAAGAAGAAATTTCAAAGTGTGTAAATTTGGTTAAAAAATATGATATATTGCTAGTTTTACAACCAAAAACAGTTGAAGATAAAATTGGTGTTGAAACAAAAAAAATAGAAGAAATTTTTGATAAATTTTTAAATCAATATCCTAATACACGACTAATTCCTCAAGTACATAAGTTCCTTGAGGTGATTTAAATATTGTTTGTAAGATTAAATTAAGCAAATGCGATAGTGTGGCAAACTGCATCTTTGTAACCACATTGACCAGCTGCATATGATTTTTCGCCGATACCGATATTAGTATTAACACCAGCAGTAGCACCTTGGAACATATTGCTATTAGATACAGCTGTTGCAAAAGGGTTACCTGTAGTAGGTTGAGTTTTTTCAACACCTTTTGATACTTGAGGTTGAACAGCAGGAGTTTGTTCTACTCCTCTGAAAGAAGGGATATTAAACAAATTCATTTTTTGAATTGATAAATCCATGTATAACCTCTTTGTAATCTTACACTTATATAAAACCATATTTTTAAAAAAAATTGCTGAAATATTAAATTTAATTTACTTAATTGTTACAATACTTAATCATGTTTTTTGATGTTATTACCCACTTTTAGCATGATGTTAAAGTTTTGAAAAAGTTTTATAATGGTGTGTTATGGAAATTCAATTATTAGCGGAATATTTAGAATTTTTAGAAGTTGAAAAAGGTCTTTCTTTTAATACTATTGAGGCTTACAGGAGAGATTTGGGAGCTTTTTTTGAATTTTGTAATGTTTATGAAAATCCTCAAAATGAAGTTGAACGTTCGCAAATAAATTCATATATTAGAGATTTGAGAGAAAAAAGATATGCCCCAAGTTCAGTAATGCGAAAATTTGCATCGCTTAGAGGGTTTTTCAAATGGCTTTGTGCAAATGAATATGCTAAGAAAAATCCAACAACAACTTTAGAACAACCACGTATTCCAAAAAGGTTGCCCAAGGTTATTTCAGTTGAAGAAATTGAATCAATTTTGAATGAAAATTTATCGGAAGTTCAAAGGCTTATTGTTGAACTTTTGTATGGCTGCGGACTTCGTGTGTCCGAATTGGTAAATTTAAAAACTACTGATGTTGATGTTGCGGCAAGTTATTTAAGATGTCGTGGTAAAGGCTCAAAAGAAAGACTTATTCCTGTTGGTAGTAAAGCTAAAGAAGCGTTAGCAAACTATTATCAAAAAAGAAAAATTTTAGTTTCTGAGTATAATATAGAGTCTAAAAATCTTTTAATATCAGATAGTGGAAGATTTTTGACCCGTCAAGATATTTATAATTTTATAAAAGAACGAGGTAAACATTTACATAAAAATATTTCGCCTCACACTCTAAGGCATTCTTTTGCAACTCATTTGCTTGAAAATGGCGCAGATTTAAGAATTGTTCAAGAGTTATTAGGTCACTCTGATGTTTCAACAACCCAACTTTACACACATATCAGTAAAAAACGATTAAAAGAAGTTTATTTTTCAATCAATAAAGATTAATTACATTGCTTGTGGGTATTGGCAATATTGAGCTTCCATCATTTGTTTTTTAGCTTCTGCGATTTCTTTTTCTTTTGCAGTTGGAAGTCCGAAAAGTTTTTTGATTGCGTTATCAAAAGGTGTAGAAATTTTACTGCTTAAAGTTAGAACACCGACAAGTCTTAAAGCGCCGCCGATAATTTTTGCTGGTTTACTGCTGTTGTTTGCTAAGCCCATGCTTGCTATGTTTCCAACTTTTTTAAGTAGATTTGCAACTACACCTGTGCTTTTTAAATTTTTCAAACTTCCTAATGAATAAACGATTGCACCAGCGCCTGCTGTACCAATTGCCCAACCTGTTGCAGTTGATGTTAATTCAGCTGCTGCTGTTGCTACTTTTTTACCTTTTTTAGCGTTTTGTGCTTCGTCAAATACTTGAGGTAATGTTCCTGCACAAACTAAAACACCGAATGTACTTCTGTCGTTTACGCAGTTGCTTATTGATTCTCCAAGTATTAGAGGCACTTGTTGTGTCATTTTTCCAAGTTTTGTTGTTGCACCTTCACCATTCATAATGGCAAGTTTTTTCATTGTTTCACCAAGGTTACCTTTTGTGAAAGGAGCCCAACCTTTTATTTTTAAATCTTTTGCAAATTCAAAACTGTTTTCGCCGATTTTTCCAACTTTTAATTTATCGAAAAATCCGAACAAATCTTCTGTTGTTTTTAAATTATGTTGTTTTTTAATAGCATTCATTAAATCTTTTGAAAAATCAAAACTTTCTCCAAGATTTCCGTCTTTCAAGCAAGTTTCTGCAATTTCAGAAATTCCTTTTCCACAAAGTTTTGTATCTTTTCCAATTAATGCTTCAAGATATTTTGTAAATTCTTGAGGATTTTTTGCTGATTTAGCTGTGCTTTTTAAAATGTCAGAAGGAGTAAGTGAGAAGATACCTTTTGGACCTAAAACTGACATTTTTGCCCAACTTGATTTTGGTTGTAATCTTTTTTCTTTTGAAGTTACATCTTTTATATCTTTTAATAATGCAGAATCTTTTAGAGGATTTTTATTTTTTATTGTGTTAATAAAATCTTTTGCTTTTTTGCATATATCGCTACTTGCAACTTTTTTATCAACTGCTTCTCCAGCTTTCCAAATTTTATTGACATTTTTGTTAGTTAAGCAAGCAACTCCGATAGTTGTTGCAATTGCAAGTCCCCATGAAACAACTTTTTTTATTGTTTTTTCTTTATCAATATTTTTAACTTGTTCTTCAACTTTTTCTCCGGCTCTTACAAAACCATCTTTGATAGGTTGAGTAGCCATTTGCATTTGTTCAGATTGAGTAACCCTGTTTGCATATCTGTAAGTAGGGTTAAGATTAGGCATATTAACATTTTGCAAAATAGAAGTATCGAAGTTTGATACTTGTCTTGCAGCATTATTTGAAATGTTTGCAAAATTGCCAGTCATAATTATCCTCAATCGTGTTACATCATGTATAAGTATATTTTTTCTTATAAATTGCCTAATTAATTTGCAAATGTAAACAAATGTTTCAATTTTTAAAATATTGACCATGTGGTCTATGTGAAAGGTAAAACATTAATCTTCGGGTTGATGTCTGTTTGCTCGTAATTATTGTAAATTGTATGTGTAGGGATGTAAGCGTACAAAAAGGTAGTAATGGAACTAACAGGATTAGACATAACTTTACAAAGAATTTCGATGATTGAACAGCAATTTCAACGTCTTTCAGGCGATGAAATTAATCGTGTTAATCAAAATTTTCAAAAAATTCTTGATTCTACAATGTCAACCGATAAAATGGGTGAAAAGTATTCTGGTCGTGATGTTTCAAAAGATGAAATTAACAAATTGATTGATGAATATGCTGAAAAAGCAGGTTTAGATGCAGATTTTGTTAGAGCTGTTGTAAAACAAGAGTCAGGGTTTAACGAACGCGCAAAATCTCGTTGTGGTGCTGCTGGTTTAATGCAATTAATGCCTGCAACTGCAAAAAGTTTAGGTGTAGTTGATTCATATAATGCAGAACAAAATATCTACGGCGGTACAAAATATTTAAAAGGTTTGATGGATAGATTTGGTGGAAATAAAGAATTAGCATTAGCCGCTTATAATGCTGGTCCTAATGCTGTTAAAAAATATCATGGTATTCCGCCATATCAAGAAACTCAAAGATATGTAAAAAACGTCTTGAGTATTTATAACAAAT
>JAKSUT010000063.1 GCA_024408705.1 bacterium
TATTTGGGGTATTTTGTGATAAATTTTGAGAACATGGGCAAGATGCAAAAGCGCCTGAAAAAGAACAAGCAGCTATCCCAACGGCTAATGCAGTTGCCACAGAAAGTTTTTTAATAGTCATTTATTACCTCCCTTGTAATTTTTGTTGAGATTTACCGATAAAATCTCATTGCAACTGATTATGTTCTTTTTTTGAAAAAGAAACATTACCAAAAACAACTATCAAGAAAGATAATCTAATAATCTTTAAAAAACGAATTTAGAATTTTTTAGTAACAATTCCCACAATATCGTTCACTATTACAAGAAGCATCAATGCTATCAAGAACAGAAATCCGATTGCACTAAATTTTTCAATAACTGCTTCGCTTACTCTACTTCCTTTGATTTTTTCAATAATTATAAACATAATATGACCGCCATCAAGGGCCGGAATAGGTAAGAAATTAACTATTGCTAAATTTATCGAAATTAAAGCTGTTAATAAAAGTCCTGAGAAAATACCATTATTTTGAATAATATCGCCACCAACTTTTGTAATTGCAACAATACCATGCAAATCTTTTAAAGGAATTTGACCAGTGAAAATTTGGTATAATCCATAACACAAAGAATATGTACTATCAATTAAATATTTTGTACCATATTTCATTATTGTAAATGGAGTATTAGTCGTTCTATAAATTTCTTTTGAAGCTAATTGAATACCGATTTTACCTGATTTATCAACGGCAAAAGATTTTAAAGCAATCAATTTACCATCACGTTCAACAACGATATCCAAAGGATGCCAACTATCTGAAATAGCATAAGCAATATCATTCAATGTATAAACACCGTCTGAAACATATACTTTTTTCCCAATCAACTCATCACGTAGTTTAATTTGAGAATCAGAAAGTTTTATTTGTGTATCTTTATCATATTTTAAACCTTTTGAAACTTTTTCAGAAAGCACAACTTGTGGTTCTAAACCAACATCAGGTAACAATACTGCAACTTGAGGTGGAATAATTTCATCTCTAAGAAGCGGAGGATTAAGTTCTTTTAATTTATTATAATTTTTTTCTAACAATGCTGAATAAATTTTACCATCATAAGATTTACTTGAACCAACAATACTTAATAAAGCAAAAGAATTTTCGATTTTTACACCATTTATTGATTTCACAATATCGCCATTTTTAAGACCACTTTTCCAAACATTAGCTTCTTTTGGAGCTACGATATTTTGAACTTTTATACTATATTTTCCAGAAGGCAGATGTCCCCATAAAATTGCAGTCATAAAAACTAAAACAAATGCAATCACAATATTTGCAATAACACCAGCAGAAATAACGATTGCTCTTTCATGAATAGGACGATTTAAAAATCTTTCAGGAGAATCTTCTGGTAAATCACAATCTTTGTCATCATCAGGAAAAGAAACATATCCACCTAACAAAAAAGCATGAACTAATATTTCAGTTTCACCAAGTTTTGTCTTAAACAATGTTGGTCCAATTGGCAATCCAAAACCAAATTTATCAACCTTTATTCCAAACATTCTTGCTGTAGCAAAATGTCCTGCTTCATGCACTAAAATAAGTACACTTAATAATAACAACATAATAATTATAGACAAAACCTTATCCTCACGATTTTAATATTTATATAATAAGTTTATCACAACAATATCTATTGTATAATACAACTATGAAAAAATTTTTAAACTATATACTTGACTTAATATACAAAAAGAAATGCTATTTCTGTGGAAGTTCAAAAGAAAATGTTACTATGTGCAGTGAATGTTTTGAAGACATCTCATACACAGACATCAAAGCAGAAAGAATATACAACAACGTAAATATCTATTGTGCTTGCGAATACTCAAACAATATTCAAAAATTAATCAGAGGTTTAAAATACCACAACAGACCTGAACTGGCATATTATCAAGCTAAAATAATGTTTGATTATTGGCAAAAATTAGGTTTAAACCAAAATTTTCAACTAGTACCCGTTCCTCTTCACAAAAACCGAAAACACAAAAGAAAATATAACCACATGGAACTTGTAGCAGAAGAATTTTGCAAACTTACAGGATATGAAACAAATTTCGAATTAATAAAAAGAACAAAAGACACAAAACCACAATACAAACTTTCAAAAAAAGAAAGAATGGAAAATCTTAAAAATGCGTTTGAAGTGAATAAAACTAAACTTCAAGATGCAAAAATTCTTATACTTGATGATATTTGCACAACTGGTTCAACTTTTGAAAGCATAATACAAGAACTCAATCAAAACGGAATAACTGATATAGTGTGCTTTGCAACGTCATCTCCAAGAGGTTAAATTTAATATGATACTAAAAGAACTAGCAAAATATTTTCAATCATTCAAAGATGAAGAAATACAAAAAACAAGTTGTTCAAAACTTGCTGCAACTTGGATTAAAAACGTACTAAAAAAAGAACCTCAAACAAATGCTGAAAAAATCATACACACAGAAATCACTTTGGCAGAAAACAAGGCAGGATATTATTTTCTTATTGCAAAATCATCAAGCGGAAGAATTTTGATAAATGCAATATATAAATTTGCACTAAGCTACGAACAACAAATACTTGCAAGATGGTTACAAGATAAAAAACCAAAAGATTTCAAATAAAATTTTAAACAAAAATCAAATACCTACCTCTCTCAACCAAAAGAACTTGCCTTTTAGCAAAAATAAATAAAAAATTTAATTAAGGTGAGAGAATATGAAATTAAAAAATAATATAAAAAAATTAATAATAATTGTTTTTTGCTTCTTTGCGCCATTCCAAGCAAATGCGAACGGACAAACCTTTGATAAAGAGGAACAAACAACAATAAATGTTTACGAAAAAATTACTCCTTGCATAGTTACTATTGATGCACAATTTAATGACGGAATTTCAAGCGGAACAGGATGTATTATTGACAAAAATGGAATAATACTAACAAGTTCACACGTTATAGAAAATTCTAAAGATATAGATATAACACTACAGTCTGGCAAAGTTTACAAAGCAAAAATAATTTCGATACTAGGAAAAAACAGAGATTTAGCTTTGCTGAAAATAAACACATCTTCACCACTTCCTGTAATAACATTAGGAAATTCTGAAACAATAAAGGTTGGACAAAAAGTTCTTGCGATAGGAAACCCTTTTGGCTTTTCAGGTACTCTAACACAAGGTATAATTTCAAGAATAGATTACACAAAAAACAAAATTCAAACAGATGCTGCAATTAATCCAGGAAACTCAGGCGGTCCGCTTATCAATTCTTCCGGAGAAGTAATTGGCATAAGTCAATCTATTTATAACCCTGATAATAACAAATCAAATATCGGAATTGGTTTTGCAGTTCCTGTAAATTCTGTAAAGGAATTTATAGAACTTGCCAAAATTGCAAAAAAGATTTAAAATAAAAAAGACTTGATGGAGCAATTTATCAAGAGATTACAAAATCAGGAGAAAAGAAATGTACCAAGACGAAACACTTACTTGCGAAGAATGCGGAAAAGAATTTGTATTCACAGCTGGTGAACAAGAATTTTACGCAGAAAGAGGGCTTGCAAACAAACCAAAAAGATGCCCAGAATGCAGAAAAGCACGCAAACAACAAAGAGGCAAAAGAAAAATGTATGATGCAGTTTGTTCAAAATGCGGAGCTCCAACTCAAGTTCCATTCAAGCCAATAGAAGGTAAGGAAGTTTATTGTAGAGATTGCTTTAAAAAAGATTAATTTATTACAATAAAAAAAGCGGCGAACAAAATGTTCGCCGCTTTTTTATTACATTTAAAACTTAGCCCATGAAACCACCGTCTGAGAAACCACCATCAGAGAAGCCTCCGTCAAAGCAAGCAGCAGAACCAGCTGTTTCTGCACTCATTGCAGCAGAGCCTGCAGTTTCAGCATCCAAGCAAGCGATAGAACCAACTGTTTCAGCACCCATTGCAACTGAACCTACTGTTTCTGCATTTGCTTGTGCAACCAACTCAGGAGTAACTTTTGATTCATCAAAAGTACCTGCAATATCTTTGTCACCAAAACCATCAGTTTTTTGATTTTCTGGTGAAGAAATCAAACTAATTTGTTCTTCTGTATTATTTGATGCTGTATTATCTTTATCAGAAGATGAACCAATCATACTGTTTGATTGTGTTAATATTCCAAAATTAAAACTCATTGCCATTTTTATTGTCTCCTAAACTCTCGTGTTTAAAATTACCTACATTAATAATAAAAAAAATTAAAAGTCCAAATTTCAGAAATCATAAAATTTGTTACAAAAGTTCACATAAATGTCAATTTTTTTTCAAAAAAAAACTTTATGTATGTGTACAAGGTTTAGGTTATTTTTTGAAAGGTAATTATTATGGGTATGGAATTTGTTAACGATTTAGCAGCAAATAACATTATTGATTACGGTACAGTAAGCAAAATTAATAGAGCTTACGGAACAACTCCAAGAAATAATCAAGGAACATATAACGCTTTTGTTAGAGTAAGCGCTCCTGACACTTTCACAAGATCAACACGTGAAAAAGAAACAATGGTAACTGGTGGTTTACTAGCTGGTACAGCAGCACTAACCGGTGTCGCTATTGCTAAAGGTAAAAAAGCAACAAAAAAAGGTATTGCCGGAATAAAAGAAACATTTTCAAAAATATTCAATAAAAAAACAGTAGAAACAGCAGCAGAAGCAACTACAGCGGCAGCTGGGACACCAGCAGGAGCAGCAGCTACAGAAACTGCAGTTAAAGAAGCAAAAGGACTTAAAAAAGTTTGGAAAGCTATTCCAAAACCTGTTAAAGTAATTGGCGGCATTGTTGCCGGCGGCGCAGTAGTACTTAACGCAGTAAAAAGAATAATGGTAAGAAATTATATTCAACAAAACCAAGCAGCTATGCAAGCTCAAGCAATGGCAAACTCAGATGTTCAATTACAAAATATTCAAGCATAACCTCAATAACCTCATAAATAACCAATAAAAAAACTCTGAAATTGCAGAGTTTTTTTATTATATTAATTAAATTAATTATATTTTATTTTACAACTAAATTAACTAATTTTTTAGGTACAACAATTACTTTAACAATTTCTTTTCCTTCGATTAAGGCTTTTACCTTATCAGATGCTAAAGCAACTTCTTTCATTTCATCTTGGCTCAAACCTTCATCAACATCAATTTTATCTTTTACTTTTCCGTTCACTTGAACAACTAATGTTATAGAAGATGTTTTTGCAAGATTTTCATCCCATTTACACCATTCTTGGTTATGAATAGAATCTTTTGCACCCAAAGAAGACCAAACTTCTTCTGTTAAATGAACTGCCACTGGTGACATCAATTTCATCAAACTTAAAATTGCAAAACTGAACACATTTTTAGCATCTTCAGTCCACTCAGCTTTGTCAGCCCAGTCATAAATTGCATTTGTAAGTTCACGATATTTTGAAATTACAGTATTAAATTGGAATTCATTTGAAATATCGTTTGTAATACCTTTGATAGCCATGTGAACTATTCTCACCAAATCATCGTCAGCTTTTGTACGATTTTCAGGTAATTTATAATCAAAGATAATTTTGTCTTGATTTGTAGAAACCAATCTCCAAACTCTATTCAAGAATTTGTAACAGCCTTCTACACCAGCGTCAGACCAGTCAAAATCACGAGCAGGAGGTGAATCTGAAAGAATAAACAATCTTGCAGTATCAGCACCATAATTTTCAAAGATTTCATCTGGATCAACAGTGTTACCTTTTGATTTTGACATTTTTGCACCGTCTTTCAAAACCATACCTTGTGTAAGTAAGTTTTTAAACGGTTCATCAAAATCTAATAAGCCCATATCTTTCATAGCTTTTGTGAAGAATCTTGAATACAACAAGTGTAAAATAGCATGTTCAATACCACCAACGTATTGATCAACTGGTAACCATTTATTCACTAAATCTTTATCAAAACATTTTTCACTATTTTTTGCGTCTGAATAACGCATATAATACCAACTTGAACAAATAAATGTATCCATTGTATCTGTTTCTCTGTGAGCAGGTCCACCACAAACAGGACAAGTTGTTTCAGTAAACGTTTTTGAAGTTGTAATAGGCGATTTTCCAACAACTGAGAAATCAACATCTTCAGGTAATAAAACTGGCAATTCTGATTCTGGAACTGGTTGAATGCCACATTTATCACAATATACAACAGGAATTGGAGCACCCCAATATCTTTGACGAGAAATTAACCAATCTCTTAATCTATATTGAGTTTTAAATTCACCAAATCCTTCATCAACAGCTTTTTGTGTAATTGCAGTTTTTGCATCAACATTTTTCATTCCGTTAAATTCGCCTGAATTTACCATCACACCTTCATCAACATAAGCTGCATCTTTGCAATCTGATGGATTTTCAGGATTTGAAATAACTATCTTCATTGGTAAATTATATTTTTTAGCAAAAGCGAAATCTCTTTCATCATGTGTTGGAACAGCCATAACTGCGCCAGTACCATATTCTGCTAAAGCATAATCAGCTGTCCATAGAGGGAATTTTTCACCAGTAAATGGATTTATACAATGAGTTCCTAAAGGAACACCTGTTTTAATTCTATCTGTTGAAAGTCTTTCAATTTCAGTCATTTTACGAGCATTTGCTCTATATGCTTCAACAGCCTCTTTATTTTCTGGAGTTGTTAATTTTTCAATATCTTTGTATTCAGGAGCAACAACAAGATATGTAATACCATAAGCAGTATCAGGTCTTGTTGTATAAACTGGAATTTCCATTTCTCCACAAGGTGCATCACAAACTTTAAATTTCAAAATAGCACCTTTTGATTTGCCTATCCAGTTAGCTTGCATTGTTTTTACGTTGTCACCCCAACCATCAAGTTTATCTAAATCTTGAAGTAATTGTTCTGCATAATCAGTGATTTTCAAGAACCATTGAGATAAATATTTTTTCTTAACAACGCTGTCGCATCTCCAACATTTACCATCAATAACTTGTTCGTTTGCCAAAACTGTTGCACATTCATCACACCAGTTTACTGCAGCTTCTTTTTTATAAGCTAAACCTTTTTTATAAAATTGCAAGAACAACCATTGAGTCCACTTGTAATATTCAGGTTTACAAGTAGTAACTTCTCTGTTCCAATCATAAGAAAGACCTAACATTTTTAATTGTTTTGTCATGTATGCAATATTATCATCAGTCCAAACAGCAGGATTTGCGCCATGTTTCATAGCTGCATTTTCAGCAGGAAGACCGAAACTATCCCAACCTATTGGATGTAAAACATTAAAGCCTTGCATTTTTTTGAAACGTGCAATTACATCTGTGATTGTGTAATTTCTAACATGCCCCATGTGTAATTTTCCTGATGGATATGGGAACATTGACAAAGCAAAATATTTTGGTTTATCAGAATCATCTGGAGTATAGAAAGTATTTTCATCTTGCCATTTTTGTTGCCATTTCTTTTCGATTTCTTGTGGAAAATATTGTTCTTTCAATTTTATTTCCTTTCACTTTTTCTATAAATTCAACTGAATTGTAGCAAGAAAAAAACAATATGTAAAACACTATTAAACAAATAAAAAACAGAATTAAAATCTTTATATTATCTTTACATTATTTAATCTATTTACACTAATGGGATATAGTTGTATTATTATAAGAAAGACACAATAAAAATATACATTGGAGATTTTGTGACAGAAATATTAAAAATACAAGGCGGGAACACTTTAAAAGGTGAGGTTTCAATAGGAGGAGCAAAAAACTCTGTACTTAAGCTTATGGCTGCTGCCATTCTTGCAAAAGGAAAAACTATTATACATAATGTCCCTGACCTTACAGACGTAGATATCATGTTAAGTGTAATTGAAGGTTTAGGAACAAAAATTACACATGATAAAGAACATCAAACAGTAACAATTGATTCAACAACACTTTCAAGCATTACTGCAAAATATGAATTAGTTAGCAAAATGCGTGCTTCTTTCATTATTTTGGGTGCATTAGTTTCAAGATGTAAAGAAGCTATCGTTGCACTTCCTGGTGGTTGCGCTATCGGAGAAAGAAGAGTTGATTTTCACATAAGAGGTTTAGAAGCACTTGGTGCAAAAATAGAAATACAAAACGGTTATGTACATGCCAAAGTTCAAAAACTTGAAGGTGCAGACGTATATTTAGATATTCCATCCGTTGGTGCAACAGAAAACCTTATGCTAGCATCTGTTTTAGCAGAAGGTTCAACAAGAATACAAAACGCAGCTCAAGAACCTGAAATCATGGATTTAGCAAACTTCCTAAACACTATGGGTGCAGATATTTCTGGCGCAGGTACATCTGAAATTGTAATCAATGGTGTTAAACAAGAAGATTTACACCCAATTGAATACACTACAATTCCTGACAGAATTGAAGCAGGTACCTATATGACAGCCGTTGTTGCTACAAAAGGTAAAGCGATTATAAAAAATATATTCCCTGGACATTTGACATTTTTTAATGACAAATTACTAAAAATGGGAGCTAACATAAAACTAGTAGAACCAACTGCAATTGAAGTTTCTTGCAAAAACAGACTTGATTCTATCAACTTTATCACACAACCATATCCAGGATTTCCAACAGATTTACAATCAATGGCAATGGTACTTTTGACAACAGCAGATGGTGTTGGAATTATAACAGAAAGTTTATACGAAAACAGATTTATGCAAGTCCCTGATTTAAGAAGAATGGGAGCTGATATACATCAAGACAGAAACCATGCGATAATAAAAGGGATTAAAAATTTAACAGGTGCAGCAGTTAGCGCAAGCGATTTGCGTGCTGGTGCAGCTCTTGCCGTTGCTGGTCTAATGGCTGACGGCACAACAATAATTGATAATCTTCATCACATTGACAGAGGTTATGAAAATTTTGAAGCCAAAATCAGACAACTTGGTGGAG
>JAKSUT010000064.1 GCA_024408705.1 bacterium
GCAAAAATAAACAAGGTCATAAAAACCATCATAAGACCTAAAAACATATCAGACATCGTAGTCCAGAATACGTTTTCATCAGCAGCTTCAGTTTTTGGTTGAAATCTTTTTGCCATCTAAACACCTTTAAAATAAATCATCAACCGCATCGCCACCAGATTTTTTGCTTGCAGCAGCAGTTTTCTCCTGAATTTGATTTAATCCATACAAAACATTTTCTAAATATGGAGTCAAAATCGTAGTTAAACTTTTATCCATAGCTTTTTTAAACTGCAATGGCATTGCAGCCAACAAATTTTTTGTATTGTTATTTTGAATTTTTGTTTCTTTCAATAATTCAATCAAGAATTTTTCTGAAGATATACTTTCAAAAAGTTTTGAAATTAAATCAACAATTTCAGAAACCTGTTTTTTACACTTCATTGAATACAAGAATTTTTCAGTAATCATAAATATCAAAGAAGCACCAACCGCCAAAACTGAAACTGTTGCAGCGTTTGTCATACTGCCCATCAAGTTACCAACCGAAGCAACAGTTGCATCTTGAGAAGAAAAATCTACTTTTGAAAAAGCTTCTCCAATATGTAAAAACGTAAACAAAGGTCCTAAACCTGTAAGAACAGTTGGAGCAACTTGAACCATTTTATAGTTCAATCTTGAAGTTGCTAAAGTATCTTCGTTAAAGAAACAAGCTGGTTCTACTGAGCATTGAATACTTGTAATTGTATCTGACAAATTTTCAAAAACGACACTATCTTTATCGTCTTTTAAAGATACATTTTCTGAAAACATCAAAGTGTTTTTAAATTCGGACCACAAATCTCTTACGTAAGGATTCGAAGTCATATAATCATCTAATTCTTTAAATCTAAATTTCAAATCTGTTTTTTTGAACTGTTTTAAAAAATTTAAAATTTCAACAAGTTTCTTATTAATATACAAATATTTTTTTATTACATATACAGTAACTGTTATAAAAGTAATTATAACAATCGCAATACCAGGATCTAAAAGTATTTTTAACATAAGCTATTCTCCATATACAATATAATAGCACAATCTAACTCAAATATCATATCATATAATAACATTAAATTTTATATACAAATTGATTTAATAGTATTTTTAAAGTATTATAAACAGTATGAATTGTCCAAAATGTAACGCAGAAATACCAGATAGTGCAATAACATGTCCAAATTGTAAAAAAGTATTAAAATTAGTTTGTCCAAAGTGTCAAACTGTAAACAAAACAAATACTTGCAAAAAATGCGGCTTTGTTATTGTTTCAAAATGTCATCAATGCGGAAAAATAAACCAAACTATTAGTGGAAAATGTTCAAAATGTGGTTTTAGCACATACACTAGCGTTGCAATAAATTCTTCAAATACAGATGAATTTGCTTGCTTAACAGTTGAATTTCCAAATATTGAAGAAATGCGTTCCGTAATGGGTTCAACAAAACTTACGGAAAAATTCAAAGCAAATCTTGACAATATGATTAAAGAATTTTCTGGCGACATAGGGACATCAAGAGAAATCATTGAAGGTTTATATGTAATAAGATTTAACAAAGATTCTTCTTACGAAGACTCTTGTCACAGTGCTGCAAAAGGTGCTTTAGAAATTCTAAAACTTATTGCAAATCTAAACTTTAAACTAGAAAAAGCAAAAAACTTTTTGCTTCAATGTAAGATTGCAATTTTAAAAAGAGATATAAATTCTCAACCAGAAGATTACAAGTCAGGTTTTGATATAAGACTTATTGGAGATAATAAAAAAGAATTCAAATACTTAAATTGTTTTCAAATAATTGCTGACCAATCTATCAATGAACAAATTGCAGACGAATACGATTTAAATTCACTTTCTTCTGCGCTGATAAAAGGTCAAATGGTAATGTTTTTCGAAATGAATTTAAAAAAACATTTAAAAATAGAAAAACCAAAAGAAGAAGAAAAACCTAACCAAATCGCTCTTGCAAAACTTAATAATATCGAAGAAATACCGATAGATGAAGAAGATGAAACAGAAAAGAAATTATATGGAGAAGACTCTATAAACTTCAACAATTTAAAATGTTCTTTCATCAATACAACAGCACTTGAGTTACCGGCAATTCTATTAAACACACTAAAATCAAAACCGAAAAATATTATTTCTGTTCGTGGAAAAAGACAATATCATTTACCAACAAGCACTATCCCTGCATATCTTGCACAAAATAAAATGTTCAAATCTGTGCAGATAGTAACTTGTTATGATGAAATGAAATATACGCCATACGGCTTTTTCTATCAATTAATTGCTGGTTTGAACAACTACAAACTCAGCCCTAAAGATTTTGTAAAAAATGATTTCAGTCAGCTAAAAGAAATTGATTCATCAGGCTTTATAAAATCACTAATAAATTTGGAAGAAAGAGAATTTCCACATCCAGAAGATGTCAGATTTTCACTATTTGACATTTTCTTAACCATTTTTGAAAAACTTGGAAACACTCTTATTTACATAGAAAATTTTGAACAAATAGACGACACTTCTTATGAAATTTTACAAATGTTATTTGAAAAATATGACAAATTAAATGTAAGTTTCATAATTAATTCTGATTCAAAATTCTTACTTCACAAAAAAAATCACTTCTTATTAAGTTCAGATTTCTATACAGAAATAAAACTAAAACCTGTTTCTGTAAAAAATGTTATGGAAAAAGCAGGCAAAAGATACGAACAACTTGCGAGCACTCATTACTTTATGGCAATTATGCAAGGTGCAAAAGGCAGTTATATGTTTTTTAAAAATGCCATCGAACACTTGCTAGAAAAAGAAATCATAGAAGAAAACGGCGAAGTTTTAGTTTTGAAAAGCAATAGCAACAACGCACTTATTCCACAAAAACTTTCTGAACTTATAATTAAAAGACTTCAACACCTAAAAACAGAAAACGAATCTGCATTTCATTTATTATCAATGATTTTGCTATTTGGACCACTTGTTGATATTGGAACAATACAACTTTTCAATGTTCCAGACGGTGTTAAAGCTTTCAAATTCTTATGTGAAAAAGATTTTCTTTTTGGATTAAATAGTAACTTATATGTAAAAAATTACCTATTGTTCAAAAAAGCAATTTTAAGACTATTAACACAAGAAGAACAACAAGCACTCGCAACTGAAATTCTACAAAAAATATGTAGTCCAACAACAAAACATCCAATCGAAACAGAATTAAATAAAATTTTAGAAAGCGAACGAAACGAATTTTTGGCTTGGGAACAACTAGCCAAAATAAACGCTTCAATGGGTGATTTCAGCGCATATCTAAATTGTAGTATCAAATTATTAAAACTATTAGATAATAACATTGACGAAAATTCAGAAAAAACAATTGACGAATATAAACTTGAAGTTTATGAAAATATTTCAAATTTATTATACAAATACACGCCAAACGAAATATATAACATTTCAAATACAATACTTAAAAATCTTGAAAAAACAGTTGATAACAAACAAATTATCAATATGTGCAACAAGATGCTACAAAGTTGCTTAATTGGCGGAAACTACTCTTATGCACTTGAACTTGTGAATAAAATTTTATCTAAGTTCCCTAATGCTTCAATAAATCCAAAAGATGCAAACTTCAAACCAGCAATGTTCTTAATAACAATGATAAAAATTGAAGTTTTGTTTAGCATTGGAAAATTAAAAGAATGCGAAGAAACAGGAGAAGCAGTACTAGATGCAATATCTCAAGATACAATTGAAACATTGAAACCTGAACACTTCAATAACAAACAATTTGAAGAAACAATTTTAGACTCTATGACATTTGTCACTTTAGCAAAAATTATATTGCTAAAAAATACAGATCAAATAAATGAATTCACAGAAAAAATCAAAACTAACGTAGGTTCATTACCTGAACATTTCAAACTTATTTCAGAACTTACAAATATAATTAGAGGAATACCATCAACTTTTGATGAAAATTCTGCACCTGAAATTGATAACAAATTCTACAAAATAATCTTAAACTTGATAAAAGCATTTAAAAACAAAGATGTAGATGCACAAAAATTTGCTAATGATATTTATCAAGCAAAAATCAACGCAAAAGTTAATAACTTGGCACAAATAGAACTTATTTGCGATTTACTAATTGGATATTCATACTTCAAACTAGAAAAAATTGAAAAAGCATCTTCAATATATTATAACGTCCTAGAATTAAGCAAAAATAACGGCTTAAAACTTGTTATGTATATTGCTTGGTACTTAATCACACTTCTTAAATTCAAACAAGGCGAAACAGATATTGCGCTAGGTATTGCAAATAATGCAGTTATTCAAATCGAAAGAGATGAAAACACAACTGATTATGTATTCTACTTATTTAGAATATTAACAGCAGATATTTACACATCAATAGATGATGAACAATCATCAATATCTTGCCTACTTAGTGCAAAATTTATCAATACAAAATATAATGTTGAATATGGTAAAGAAAAATTTGAAAACCTTGACGACAGACGAGAAAGACTTGAGAGAAGAAACCAAGATGACCCATACAGTGATTTTGGTGGAAACAGAGAAGGACAAAGAAGAAATCTCGGTCAAGACGTAGAAGAAAACACAATGGATGAAACAATAAATTCAACACCAGAACCAGACGAAAACGAACAACAATAGTAGTTTATATAGGAGAAGTAAAAGTGAAAATTTTATTTGCATCAGCAGAAGTAAAACCATTTTCAAAAGTCGGCGGACTAGCAGATGTTGTTGGTAGTTTACCAAAATATTTGGAAAAGAATGCCGAAATCGCAGTTTTTACTCCATTACACGGATGTATAGACAAAGAAAAATGGGGACTTAAACACGTAGAAAACTCTAAATTACACATGCAATTCGGTTGGAGTTCAAACAATTTTGAATTATACATGGCAAAAATGCCTGACACAAACATCAATGTATTTTTCATCGATAATCCAAAATATTTTGGATGTTTTGACAGTGTTTATCCATTCAACATTGATGAAAGATACAACCACGAAAGATTCATCGCATTTTCAAAAACTGTACTTGAATATGCAAGATTACTAAATTTCAGACCTGATATTATCAACGCAAACGATTGGCATACAGGTATGATTCCAGTATTTTTGAAAACTTGCTACAAAGATGACCCATTCTTTGCAAAAACAAAAACAGTATTTTCAATCCATAACCTTGCACACCAAGGAATGTTTTATGATGATGTTTTGGAATTTGCAGCAATTCCAAAATGGGAAGTTATGTTCTCTTGGGGTGTAGAACTTTTCGGACACGTAAACTGGATGAGAGGCGGTATCAACTACGCTGATAAAGTTGTTACAGTTTCACCAAATTACGCAAAAGAAATTCAAACACCACTTGGCGGAGAACACATTGATTGCACACTTCGTGACAACAATCACAAACTTATCGGTATCCTAAACGGTATTGATGTAGACGAATTTGACCCTAAAAAAGACAAAAACTTAGTAAAAAATTACGACAAACGCTCATACAAAAAAGGTAAAGCAGAATGTAAAAAATTCCTTTGCGAAAAATTTGCACTTGAATACAACCCAGATAAGCCTCTTATTGGTATGGTTTCAAGACTATCTCCACAAAAAGGTTTTGAACTTTTCTGGGGTATTGATGAAGAATTAAAAAATATAAACGCAGATTTCTTAATTCTTGGAACAGGTGACATTTGGCTTGAATCACACTTCAACGAATTATCTCACACAACAAAAAATATAAGAGCATTCACACAATTCTCACCTGAACTTGCAAACCAAATATATGCAGGTGCAGATATGTTCTTAATGCCAAGCAAATTTGAACCTTGCGGATTGAGTCAAATGATTGCAATGAGATACGGAACTCCACCTATAGTTAGAGTTACTGGTGGTTTAGAAGATACAGTTGTCGGATATCCTTACAAAAACGCAAATGGTTTCAAATTCTGGGATTACGACTCTGAAAACATGCTAAACGGTATCAAATATGCAGTAAACGTATTCAAAGACAAAAACGAATGGGATACATTGGTAAAATCTGCAATGAGTTACGATTACAGTTGGAAAGTTAGTGCTAAAAAATATATGGATATGTTTAAAGAACTAACTAAATAAAACCAAAAACTCAATAAATAAAAAGCGGCGATTTCTTTCTGAAATCGCCGCTTTTTTAACCTCTTTTTAATTTTATATTTATCTAATTATTTATTAATAAATTCTCTTGTTTTAACTCTTATTTCGTTATCTATTTCAAATATTTCATCAATTGTTGGATTTTTAACAACAGTATGTTTTGCCATCATTTCTTCAACAATTTCTGCAATGTTAAACAATTTTATTTTATCTTCCAAGAACGCAAAAACAGCTTCTTCATTAGCAGCATTCAAACAAACTGTTGAACTACCACCGATTTTACCTGCTTCATAAGCCATTTTTAGACAAGGGAATTTTTCAAAATCTGGTGCAAAAAAATCAAATTGGCGAGCTTTCACAAAATCAAAACTTGCTGTTTTAACACCTTCAACTCTGTTTGGATAAGTTATAGCGTACTGAATTGGAATATGCATACTTGGGACACCAATTTGAGCTATAACACTTCCGTCTTTATATTCAATAGCTGAATGAATAATACTTTGTGGATGAACAACAACATCAATGTTTGAATAATCCATTGAAAACAAATGATGTGCTTCAATCACTTCTAAACCTTTATTCATCAAAGTTGCACTATCAACAGTAATTTTTCTACCCATATTCCAATTTGGATGAGCAAGAGTTTGTGCAACTGTTGCTTGTTTTATATCTTCCAAAGTTTTGTTTAAGAAAGGTCCACCTGATGCAGTTATGATAAGTTTTCTCACATCTGCAATATTTTTTATACATTGGTGAATTGCGCAGTGTTCACTATCTATCGGCAAAATTGGAACACCTTTATCTTTTGCACGTTTCATAACAATATCACCTGCCATAACAAGTGTTTCCTTATTAGCAAGCGCGATATTTATACCATTATCAATAGCTGTCAATGTAGGACGTAAACCTATTTTTCCTGAAACTGCAACCACAAGCAAATCTAAAGTTTTATCAGAACAAACTTCAACTAAACCTTCACTACCTGAAAGAATTTTCAAACTTGAAAACTCTTGTTTAAGTTCGTTTTTCGCTTCTTCTGAACCTACACAAACAACACTTGGTTTAAACTTTATAATTTGTTCTTTTAACAAAGAAACATTGTTTCCAGCAGTCAAACCAACAATTTCAAATTTATCATTAATTTTTTCTATAACTTCTAGTGCTTGAGTTCCAATAGAACCAGTTGAACCTAGAATAGTAATTCTTTTCTTTTCCATATTTAAATTTTACAACAAACAAAAGGTATGATAATATAAATTTTATGAAAAATAATAAAAAAATCGGAATTATTGGTCTTGGCTTAATTGGTGGCTCAATACTAAAAGAACTTTCAAACGACTTTGAAGTTTTTGGAGTTTCAAAATCAGAAGCAACAATAGAAAAAGCTAAAAAGTATTCAAACAACGCATCTACTGATTTGAATATTTTAAAAGATTGCGAAATTATATTTGTTTGTACACCAATGAACAAAACCTTAGAAATACTGAATAAACTAGATACAATAATCTCAAAAGATGCAATTGTTACCGACTGTTGTAGCCTAAAAGAATTTGTTACTCAAAAAGATTACAATTACAATTTTATACCATCACACCCAATGGCGGGAACAGAAAACAACGGATTTGATGCTTCTTTTGTCGGTTTATTCAAAGATGCAAAATGGGTTTTAACACCATACAAAAATACAAGTAACACTCAAATAAAAAAACTTACAGAAATTATTGAACTACTTGGTGCAACTCCAATTCAAACAACTCCAAAAGAACACGATATAGCAGTAGCACTAATATCTCACATGCCAATGCTTGTTTCTCAAGGAATATTTAAAGCAAGTTCAGACAACTCACTTGCCCTAAAACTAGCATCAAGTGGTTTTAGAGATACAACAAGACTTTCAATGACAAATATTGAAATGGCAGAAGATATGATTAATATGAATTCAAAAAACATAGAAACGGCTTTGCTTATGCTATATAAATCAATCGGAGAGTTACTAAAAGAAAACTATAAAGAACAAATCTCAGAAATAAAAGATAAAAGAAAAAATATGTATGACAAAGAAGGGAAAAATATCCTTTAATATTTCAAATATATTTTTATAAAGAATCGGGACTTTTTGATTACTCAAAAAGTCCCGATTCTTATTCAAATACTTAATTTAAGTATTTTACTTATTTCATCAATTCACCAACTGATTTGTAAACAGCCATACGTTTTGCTGCATCAGTTTCTGCTTGAGTGTAAAGTTCTTCAGCAGCTTCAGGGTTAGTTTTCAATAATGATTTATAACGACCTTCGCTTCTGATGAAGTCTTGATAACTTTCTTTTGGATCTTTAGCATCCCAAGTGAATGGATTTTCGTTAGCTGGGTTATATCTGTAAAGAGGGAAATAACCAGCTTCAACTGCACGTTTTTGTTCAGTTTGAGTTTTACTCATATCGATACCGTGAGCGATACAAGGAGCATAAGCAAATATGATAGATGGACCATCATAAGCTTCAGCTTCTTGGAATGCTTTAAGAGTTTGAGCTCTATCTGCACCAAGAGCAACTGATGCTACATAAACATATCCATAAGACATACTCATTAAGCCCATGTTTTTCTTGTATGTTGGTTTACCACCAGTAGCAAACTTAGCAACTGCACCTGTTGGTGTTGATTTAGATGCTTGACCACCAGTATTTGAGTAAACTTCTGTATCAAGAACTAGAATATTTACGTTTTTGTTTTGAGCTAGAACGTGGTCAATACCGCCGTATCCGATATCGTTAGCCCAACCG
>JAKSUT010000065.1 GCA_024408705.1 bacterium
AAGAAGTTTTTGACGAAGAACAAGCAAAAGAACTTGAAAAGAAAATGAAAAAAGCAGAGTTTTCTTTCAATGACTTTTTAAAAATGAAAAAACAAATGAGCATGTTTGGCTCTATCGAAAATATTTTAGGCATGCTACCTATCCCAGGATTGAAGAAAGAAGACAAAGAACTTATCTCTCATCAAGGCGAAAAAGAAATGAAACGCATTGAAGTATTTATCCAAAGCATGACACCCGAAGAAAGAGATAACCCTGAAATCATAAATTCTAGCCGCAAAAAAAGAATTGCAGCAGGTTGTGGTATTTCCTTGCATGACATCAACATTTTCATAAAACAATTCGAACAAATGAGAATGATGATGAAAGGTGTTTCTGATATGAAAGGAAAATTCAAACACGGAAAAATGCCTAATATGGGACAAATGATGGGTATGATGAACAAGTTTAAATAAAAAAACTAACCCCAATAAAATAAATCATAACAAAACTTTATAAATTCATACAAAAGCGCAATTTATTATATTCACACGTTTTACAAAATTGTAAAAGAAATTCTTGTGTTTTTTATGAATATATCAAAAATCAATGAACAAAATCTAAAATATAATAATGTTTCTGCAACTCCATCTTTTGGCAAACTAAAATTTAAAAAGCCAAAAAACGCTCTTAATCTTGCAAAAGCTGGCGTTAGCAGTGCTGTTCTTGCAGCAACATTACCTCTTACAAAAGAAAATACTCCTACGGCTCAACCAAAAGAACAAAAGAAACAAACAGTTGGAAAATTTATAATGAGTAATTTTTTCAACATGAATCTTTATACAAAAGAAGTTACTGTATCAACTCTTAAAAAGATACCTCAAGAAAACAAACAAATAGCTTTACAAGCATTAAATAACATTCAAGAAAAATACAAGAATAAAGAGATTGACGAATATTATAGAATAGACACGATTGGAAAAGTCTTGCCTTTGTTGAACGAAAAGAATTTGCCAATGTTCAACGAAATAATGAAGGCTGACATCGATTACATGAAAGAAAAAAACATAAGAAGAATTGCATTTTATTACGTTGAACCCCTTTTGAATAATAGCGAAGAAGATAATATTGAAAAATTCAAAATCACATCACAATTAAAAAACAAAGACAACGAATATATATTTAACGATTATTGCATTTTAGATATTGTAAAAAACAAAGATATTAAATCACAAAATTTAAAAACAATTGCACAATCAGAACGTATAAAAAAACTTAATTCATACGATATTATGGCAATTGCTTCAAGAACAAATGAAGAAAACAACGATGTTTTACCTGATTTATTAGAATACAAAAACATACACAATAACTACAATTTTGACTACTACGACATTACTGCAATTTTGGATATTACAAAAAAAGAAAATTGCCAGCATATAAAAAACTATTTAAATAACCCTGATTACACTTGGCTAACAGGTCATTTATATTCTCATTATTTCCGTAATATATTTGCATCATTAAATTCAAATAATACAGAAATTTTGCCAATTGTTATGGATGAACACAAAAAAGCAGTAAAACAAGAAAGAAATATTATTACTTCTGATGCTGACATCACTCACTTATTAAACAACATCACAAACGACGAAACTAAGATTTTAAAATATTGTTTAGATTATAAAGATGGCAGATCCGATGAATATTACTATGAAAGACACAGTATAAATTCTCTACCAGAACTTGTACACAGTTTATCAGATGAAAAATTAGCACCAATCACTAAAAATTTATTAGAACAAAAAGTGGAAGGTTATAATACATTTTTAAGATTTTCTAATATTGATGGCATTAAAAATTTATCTCAAATTATTTATGAAAACGACAAAAACAAAATGGATAGTTTGAATTATGTTTTGAGTTTGAAAGAAAATTCAGAACCAAGATTTTCAATGATAAAAAATATTGTTGCACTTACAAACTTGTTGTCTGACGAAGATAAGAAACAAAAAACACAAGAAATTTTAAACATAAAAGTTCCTGAAGGCTATAGATTTGACGATTTTTATAATGAAAAACTTACTGATAAAATCACAAAAGATTTAGACATAGAAAAAGTTAAAAAACTTGCAAGTATAAAAGAAACAAGAGTTTATGGTTACTCTCTAACTTTAAACCATGTTCTTGATTTAATCGATTTACACAACGATTGGGAAGCTGAACAATTCCCAATTCCTGAAGTTTTGCCGCCTAACGTTAATATCGATAAAGTTCTTAATAATATTCAAGACTATAAAAATAACAAATTAGATTTTAACTCTTTAGGTGTTTCTGACAAAATTATGCTTGACAGATACGTTTCTGCACTACAAAATTCACCTGATAAAAATAAATTTATCATTGACGTAGAATCATTAAAAAGAGATCTTACAAAAGCAATTTCACAAACAATTGTTCCAACACAAACAGAACAAAAAGACAAAGTTGATTTATTCAAAAAAGTTTTGTCAAACAAAACTGATACTGAAAATACTATTAAAAATTATGATTTCGCAAAATATAAAAGAAACGGTATCCCTTTAAAATATTCAAGAAACGAATTTTTAAAAGATTTAAAATCAATTCTAGACACTGTTGATGAAGACAAAGCAAAATCTATAATCTCAAAATTACAAATAGAATTAAATCCTGATAAAACAGGTTATGACGGAATTATAAACTTCTGCGAATTAGATAAAAATGACGAAGTTGATAAAAAAGTTTATGATTTGTGCGAAAAATTTATATTGAAAAACGAAGTCAAAACTGATGACGAAAATTTTGACGAAACAATAAACGCACTAATAAAAGGCTTACCAGAATTTGTTAATATTATTGGCAAACAACCACACGGTTCACATGATTTCAGCATAGATATTCACATCTTAGAAGTTTTAAAAAACTGTTTAAATCACCCTGATTACAACAATCTTTCTGATATAGATAAAACAAGATTGAAATTTGCAGTATTATTACACGATATAGCAAAAAAAGAAGGTGTAGTTGATAAAAATCACCAAAACACATCTGCTCTATACGCAAGAAATATTTTATCTAAATACAACATTCCTCAAGCAATCAAAGATGATATTTATTTAATTATAAAAAATCACCATTGGTTAGAAGCTGTGAATACAAATTCAACAACTAAAGAAGCATTGTCTTGCAATTTCAAAAATCCAAACGATTTTAAACTTTCTAAAATTTTTGCTTATTCAGATTTAAAAGCAGTAAGCAAAAACATTTTCGATATGTTCTCTCCTGTTTTAGAAAGCGATGCAGTAAAAGAATTAGAAGAAATTATAGAAACAAATAAAGAAACAGGAAACGCAATATTCACAACTAAGGTCGTATTTAAGGATAGAATTCCGACACAAACTCTAAACAACCAAACCTACAAAGTTTTTGATTTCAAAACATATCCTGATGATAAAGATTTGAGTGAAGTCGGCTTTGTAAATGGTACAAAAAAAGCTGATTTAAGATTTTTAATGCACATGGTAAGAGATGCAGAAAATTTAAATACCGTAGAAACACTTAGCGATGTTGCAAATAATAGTGTATTGAGTGAAACATTTGTTTCTCTTGATAAAGCTGCAACATATTATGGCGATGGAATGGGCGTTATTTTAGACTCAGAAATTCCAAATATAGTAAACGCATACTACCAAAATCAAGGTAGTGGCTACGGCAAAGACCAAGAGACAGTCGTTGAATTAAGAACTCGCGGTTGGAAAAAATCATATAGAGATTTTATTCCTACTGAAATTCAAAACATTTTGAATATAACACCACAAGAATATGCAAAATTATTTGATTTTGTAGCGAAAAAAAGATATTTAGCTCAAATTACAGATGATGAAATTATAAACTTGGGCGAAGGAAAAGAATTTACTGGTAAGGAAATTAAAAAAGCATTATTAGAAGCACAAGATACAATTTTGAGAGCAGGTGGTTCTCACAACGAAGTAGTTGCTATAAATTCAAAAGTAGTTGGCTTAGCTGCAAAAAAAGATAATTTAGAAGATATTTCACCTGAATATTTGAATTTTGCACAACACTATAATTTACCTGTTTATTTGTTAGGTAACAGCTAAAATAAAAATAGACTCTAATTATTTTAAATACTAATTTTTTCTAAAATTAGCAAGAAAAACATGTTCTATTTTAAATTCTTTATATAATGTTTTTATTGTATCTATGTAATCATTTAACGCACTTGAGCCAGCTTTTCGCGCATCAACTTCTAGGAAATTATTATAATAATCTTTGTAATTTTTTTTAGTATATTTTTTGTGTCCATCAAGACAATTTTTTGCAAATTCTTTTTCTTCAACATCCATTTTTTTACGTTTGAAGATATTTCTATAATTTTTAATTTCTTTGTTTTGGTACACATGCCTGTATTCGTGGTTTAAAGTTTCGACTAAATCTGCTTGTGCAATATCATCTTCTACTTTTATATTTACTACATTCCCAGATACATATCCATTAATATCTCTATCCATTACACTTCCTAAATTTTCTTTAAAAAGAAATAATGTTTTTTCATCTTCTACTTTTTGATTTTTTGCGGCTTGAAAATGTTCTATACGAACAAAATTTTTATTATCATAAGTGCAAGTTGCTACATAATGATTATCTTTCAATATATTCAAAGACTCATCACTTATATTTTTTGATGTAGTTGTAATATCCTTTATTTCGCCAGCTTTTGTCATTGATAAATTCATTTTCAATTCTTTGACTTGCTTATTTTGAGGATAAAAATTAACTTGCTGAACTTGTTTTAAACCTTTTTTATTAAATTCTACAGTTGATTTTAACTTTGAATACTCTGCAACATCATCAAAATTAAATCTTCTTTTTGTAAGTGAATTTTCTTTCACTTTTATTTTTAAAACATTATTTTTTATATATTTTTGAATGTTTAAATTTCCTAAATAATTTCTTTGAGAATAAGTTGTAACAGTAGATATAAGTTTTTTATTTTTAAACTCTTTTACTATTGTTCCAATATTTGAATTATTATTGAATTTTATTAATTCTATTTCTTTTGTAACATCATCTTTTTTAATTTTTGTTATATCAATAGATTTAATAGAATTTTTTAAAGGTCTAAATTCTTTACAAATACGCACGTCTTTTACTGCTAACCCTTTTTGTTGTGATAGCAAATTCCAAGTATTTGATGTTACCTTATTTATATTCATTAAAACTTTTCTCATTTTATTTACGTAATATATAAGTTGGCTAAAAAATAAAATTGCTAAATTATTAAAAAAATATTATGTTTATTATAAAATTTTTACAAAAGAAAATTATTTATAAGGGTAAAAAATGAAACGTAGAGAATTTATCGTTAATTCAGCACTTTTATTAGCTGGTTCAACAATGTTAGGCGGTTGTGGAGAAAATCCTCTAATTGTAGAACCTAATGAAATTGTAAAAAAAAAATATAAAAATATGGCAATTCCTCTTTTAGGTTTTGGTTGTATGAGATTACCTCTAAAAGATAAACAAATTGATGTTGCAGAAGTTGAAAGAATGGTAGATTATGCCATCAAACATGGTGCAAATTATTTTGATACTGCATATATGTATATGGACGGAAAATCTGAAAACGTAATAGGTAAAATTCTAAAACAATACAAACGTTCAGATATTATTATCGCAGACAAAAGTCCTATCGTATTTATGAATTCAAAAGACGATGTTAAAAGAATTTTTGAACAACAATTAAAAGAAAAAGTTGATACAGATTATTTTGACTTTTATATGGTACACAATATCAATAGCAACACTTATGATAATTACAAAAACTTTGAAGTATATAAACAATTACTTGATTTTAAACGTCAAGGATTAATAAAAAATCTTGGTTTTTCTTATCACGGCGACATTAAAATGCTAAACGATGTTGTAAAAGAACACAAATGGGATTTCTGCCAATTACAAATGAACTATTTTGATTGGGAAAGCGGTGTTAATTCAAAAGAACAATATGAAATTGCAACAGGTGCAAAACTTCCAATAATAGTTATGGAACCTTTGAGAGGTGGCAATTTATGTTCATTACCAACAAAAGCCGTAACTGAATTGAAAGCAAAAATGCCAAATGAAACTCAAGCAAGTTATGCACTAAAATGGATTGCAGGAAAATCTGGCATATTAACAGTTTTAAGTGGAATGAGCAATCTTCAACAAATGAAAGAAAATATCGCTACTTTTGAAAACTTCAAACCTCTAACAAAAGACGAAGAAGCTCTTTCTGAAAGAATAGTATCTATTATCAGACAAGAATCTGAAATTGCTTGTACATCTTGCCGTTATTGTCTAGAACTTTGTCCAAATGGTATTGCAATTCCTAAGATTTTCTCACTTTATAACCAATATAAGAGAGATAAAAAACCTTGGCTACTTTCAACTTATTATAATAATATTCCAGAAAATGCCAGAGCAGACAAATGTACACAATGTGGTTTATGCAAAACAAATTGTCCACAAAACTTGGATATTCCAACATTGTTGAAAAAAATTGACAAAGAAGTTAAAAGTATAAAACTATAAAACTTAAAACAGTTAGTTATATAAACTTTTCCATTTGTTTGTCAAAATTTTGTATGCTTCTTTGCAATCATCTGTGTCTTTGATTGCAGTTTCCATAATGCAACGACCTGATGGAGTTCTTTTTGTCTTTATATATGGAATAGTTTTGTCATAAGTATATTCAATATTATATTTTTTTAAGATAGGAATAGCTTGTTCTGATAAAATCGGAGTATAAAGTTTTTTGCATCCACCATAAGCAAGCAATAAAGCTGATGCTTTTCCTGTTATTTTGTCATACACATAAGCATTTTTAAAATTATGTTTTTCTAAATGATCTAATACAGGTCGTATTCCACCACCTTTATGAGTTATAACTTTTCCATTATTGTACGCAACAACAAGTTCCTGATTTACAGAAATTTCTTTTAATTTTTCAAGCGAGACTGGTATATTTTTAGCAATAGATTTTTCACAAAAACCAAATGTTAAAAAGGTACATAGTAAAATCAAAAACCATTTTTTGCTCATATTTTTTCTCTTTTTTGTAACTTAATGTAAAAATTATTTTTTTTATCTAAAGATTAAAATTCAAATTGTCGATATTGTCAATATGTTTTAAAGAATCGGTAGTTTTATGGCTTTTAATTACAATATTAATATCAATAATGGCAAGAAACAGTACGGTGATATTGAAGAACAAAAGAACCGTTCAAGTTTTTATTTGTCTAATTATGATGAATCTATAAATGTTTTTGAGCAAGATGTCAGTTATCAAGATAACAGCAATCTAGAAGCTGTAATGGACTTGTTTGAAGAATATGAAGCAGAATATGATAACAAATATAATGATGTAATCACATTTGATGATTTAAAAGAAATATTTGACGAAGAAAATGAAAAAGTTGTTTCATCATTATATGAGGCATCAAGTTTTGTAAAAACAGACGATTTAAAACAAAATTTATCATTGATTGAGTTTGATGGCGATATAGATAAATCTTTGGCAAAATTAGATACCGTTAAAACAGCTCTAACCGCAAGACTAGATGCAAATGACTACGGAATGCAAGATGCAACTACTTATGCTCCAAATGGAAAAATTGATATGCCATCAATTCAAGGTGAAGTTGGAGATTGTTGGTTATTATCTGCAACAAATTCACTTTTAAGCACCGAAAAAGGTAAAGAAATTTTAGATAATTCTATAACTGTCAATGATAAAAAACAAACAGTAACAGTAAATTTGGCAGGTGTTGGAAAATCTTATGAAATTCCAATATCTGAAATAAACGATAATATTGAAAATGCGGCAGGCGATATGGATATGAGAGCTTTAGAAGTCGCAATCGAAAAATATGGACTCGAAGAAGGTATCGCAACTAATACCTACTTTTCTAATGGCGATATAGGATTTGATGAATTTTATGATTTAGAAGCTAATTTTTCAAGAACTGCTTTTAATTTATTAGTACCAAAAGAAGAAAGACACACTGAAACAACTTACAATTACGAAGGAGAAAAAAACAAAAAACTTGATGATATAATGAACAACAAAGGAAATACTGCGGCTTGTATATCTTTAATGGATGAAGAAGACGAATTTTCTGTAAAAAAATCATCTATTTCTGGAAGTTTCTTTGGTCAATATAAAAACGATAAAAAGAATGCAAGAAGTTTTATGAGAGATTTAACGGATAGCAATAAAACAATTTATAGTCATCACGCATATTCAATAGTAGATATTACACAAGATGACGTTTATCTTGTAAACCCTTGGTACACTGACGAAAAAATCAAAGTTCCAAGAAAAAAATTAGAATCTATTGAATTTTTACGTTTAGAAACTCAAACTTTTAATGATTAATTTTTAAAATATGAAATCTAATCTTTAACTATTTTTATTATTAAATGAGTAGTTAGTTATAATTATTTTTTTTCATGTTAGAATAATTCTAGGCAAAACATGAGGAGAGATTAGGTTTAATATGTTGAAACTTTTGCTAAAAATGTTGGGTGATCCAAACGAAAAAAAAGTAAAAAATATGATGGGGATTGTTGAGCATATAAATGCTTTAGAACCTGAAATAGAAGCCCTTTCAGATGAAGAACTTCGTGCAAAGACAGAAGAATTTAAGAAAATATTATCAGAAAGAAAAACATCTGATGATTTCAAAACAGATAGAGCTTTAGAAAAAGAAGCGTTAGATAAAATATTACCAGAAGCATTCGCAGTTGTTAGAGAAGCTGGTAAAAGAGTTTT
>JAKSUT010000066.1 GCA_024408705.1 bacterium
TTGTTATATCTCTCGTACATATATAAAGTTTTTTTTTATAAAAAAATTGCTTTTTGTATATCTTTTTTGTAATATTTCTTAACAAAGCAGTCTAGATGAGCGTTAATTGCTTATCTAGACTGTGTTTATACCTTATTAACCATAACCTTATTAAATTTTGAATTTATTAACCCATTTTAGCGAAATTTGGAGTGAATTCTTGTTGAACTGCATTTTTGAATCCTTCTTTGAAACCATTTAGTTCAGCTTCATGCATTTGTAATCTTTTTTCCCATCTTGCTTTTTCAATGGTCAATTTCTTTTCCATAGATTGAGCGTGTTTAAGTTGAGTTTGTTTTTGTTTTTCAAAATATTGATTAGATAAAGTTTTGCTAGTTTGAATAAGAGCTTCCATATTGTTTTTAGCATCAGCTAATTCTTGGTGTTTGTTTTTTAAATTGTCTTCAGCGTTTTGAACATCTTTTTCAGCTTTTTTGATTTCAGAAGCAGAAGCTCCTCTTTCTTTTAATTGAGCAAGAAAATCTTTAGCGTTATTTAAAGAATTAGTAGCGTCATTAACAGAAATTTCAAGAAGAGTGTTAGAAGCGTTCTTGGTACCTTCAGTAAGCTCATCGAAAACACTTTTAGAAAAGTTTAAGCTATTAGTGATATCATCTTGCATATCAGAATAGAAATCCATTTTAAGAGTGATGTCTTGAATGTGTTTGTTATCGTTAAAAATATTGTTTTGTGCGTGAATCATTTGACCTGAACAAGCAATAGCGTTAAAACTCATCTCTGTATCCTCTTTGTTATATCTCTCGTACATATATAAAGTTTTTTTTTATAAAAAAATTGCTTTTTTGTATATACTTTTTGTAATATTTCTTAACATAAAGAATTGCAATAAAAAAGAGAGGCGATAACCTCTCTTTTTTTATTATGTAATATAAATTTAATTATTTTCCAAGTGTACGTTTCAAATCATCTGGGTGAAGTGAACGAGCAATAGCATCTTCATAAGTGATTAATTTTCTCTTGTATAGGTCGATTAATGCCATTTCAAGAGTTTGCATACCGATATTTTGGTTCATTTGGATTGTTGAATAGATTTGAGCAGCTTTTGCTTCTCTGATAAGGTTTGCAATCGCAGGAGTAACAATCATGATTTCTTGAGCCATTACACGACCACTTTTTGTACCATCTGCTTGAAGTTTTGGTAGAAGTGTTTGTGAGAATACTGCAACAAGTGATGATGAAAGTTGAATTCTAACTTGTTGTTGTTGTCCTTCTGGGAATACGTCAATAATACGGTCGATAGTTTGGCTGGCAGATGAGGTGTGAAGAGTACCGAAAACCAAGTGACCAGTTTCTGCTGCTGTTAGAGCCAAACTGATTGTATCAAGGTCTCTCATCTCACCTACAAGTATGATATCAGGGTCTTCACGAAGTGCTGATTTAAGAGCATTTGCGAAAGATCTTGTATCTTGACCAAGTTCTCTTTGGTGAACAATACTTTTTTTAGATTTGTGAACAAATTCGACAGGGTCTTCAATTGTCAAAATGTGTTCTGCTCTTGAAGTATTAATGTAATCAACCATTGACGCCAATGTTGTAGATTTACCACTACCAGTAGGACCTGTTACAAGAATCAATCCTCTTGGTCTGTCTGCCATTTTTTGAACGATAGGTGGTAAACCTAATTTTTCAAATGTTGGAGCTTTTGATTCAATAACACGGAATGCTGCTGCATAGTTGCCTTTATCTTTGTAGAAATTAACCCTGAAACGGCATAAACCTTGTATACCGTAAGAAAAGTCTAATTCCCATTCTTGTTCAAGTTTTCGTCTTGATTCATTTGAAAGCATTGGGAATAATAATGCTTCTACGTCGTCAGGAGAAAGTGGTGGTTGATTTAATCTTTGTAATTCACCATCTACGCGGACAACTGGTGGTAATCCTGAAGAAATATGAAGGTCACTACCTCCCATTTCAACTGTTTTTTCTAAAATATCTTCTATTAGCATTGATACCTCATTCGAATTTTGTGTTATCAAATAAAATTTTATTATAAAAATAAAAATTTTTCTATATTGTTACATAGTTTTAATATAAATTGTAAAATTAATGACTTTTTAAATTTAGTATTTTATTATATTAACAGGTGAGAGGATATGGAAAATTCTATTTTAAAAGATAATAACAGTTTAACCCCTTCTATTTTTAGAAGTGTTTTTTCAACAGAAAATGAAAGTTTTACTTCACTTTCTACTGCTGCGTTGCTTGCAAAAAGTGACGTTCCTTATTCTCATAAAAAATTAGCTGATAATTATGTGCTAATAAAAAAGATTTACAAATTTCATGTTTTGCAAAGCAGAATTTCAAATCAAGAAGTTGCTTTATTGAAAAAATATGACTTAAATGTTTTAGAATGTTCTACTATTAAACAAATAAATGAAGAACTTTCTTTTTTGAAAAAATGGTCATATTCACAAAACGAAGAGTTGCGTGATGATGCTGATAAAATCATTGAAATTCGTGCAAAAGAATTGAAATATCTTGCTCCAAGTTCTTATGTGAATACTTCAAATGAAGTTTATGATGGTTACAGAGCTTTAGAAAAATATTTTGAAGAAATTTCAAATTTATAATAATTTTATGTAAAATTTCTGTAATAAAATGCTCAAAAATAGCAATTTTTCGCGAAAAAATTACTTTTAAACATTGTGTAATGTTGTGTGGGTAATTTATGTCAGTTACTTTTCAAAGTGTAAATTTGATAAATGACGCTTCTAAAGTGAATTTTGGCAAGAAGAAAGATGTAACTTTTAGCGCTTATTCAAAACAGCCTGAAGCTTCTAAAAAAGTAAAAGCTGGGGTTTTTGCCACTACTCTTTTGGGTGTTTCGACTGCAACTGCACTTTGCATGAAAGGTAAAGGATTTAATATATCAAATAAAGAAGGTATTTTAAACGGACTAAAAAAACTTGAATATGAAGGTTATGTAGTTCCTGCAATTGCTGCTGGTTCAATCGGCGGAGGTTTGCTTGGCGGAGCTTTGTTTGATGACAAAAGGAATATGAAAGCTAAATTAAGAGAAGCTGCAATTCAAATGTTTGCAAACGTATTAATACCTTTATTTTGCGTTGAAAAATTGGGTGGTTTATTTAAAAGCAAAGTTAAAAATCCAATAATGAAAAAAATGAATTTGCCATTAGCTGGTGAAAATTTACCTAAAAAAGCAAGAGTGGTTGCAGGTTTGTTTGATATTGGCTCTCTTGTTTTCTCTTTAGGCTCTGCTATGGTGCTAGGTAATAAAGCAACAAATTTGATGAATGAAAAAATTTATAATATCCGTGACGATAGAGAAGTAAAAGTTGCAGATTTGTCAGGTCACGTTGATGATACTTGTCTTGCCTTGTCAAGAGCATTTGATAAAACAAGCCCAATTGGCGCGGTTTCTTCAAAAATTAGTAGAATAATTCCTGCGGCATTACTTGTTTGCGGTTATTCTTCTGGTGTTGTTCAAGAATGGCCAGATGATGTTAAAGAATTAAGAAAAGTCGATCCATCAAAACCATTTAGGCTTTAATTTTAAAAATTTTTCGTTTGAATTTTTCTTGATTTTATGTATAATTTAAGCTATGGACAGACATTTAATCACAGATGCTCAAAGAATAGTTATTAAGTTTGGTACAAATATTCTTACTAATGACGAAGGGCAAGTTTCTTTGCCAAGAGTTTATTCTTTTATAGAAGATGTGTACAAATTAAAAAAACAAGGTAAAGATGTAATTCTTGTTACGTCTGGTGCTGTTGGTTTGGGTAAAAAGAAATTGGGTATTGATTCTACTGATGCAATTGCTATGAAACAAGCTTGTGCTGCGATTGGTCAAAGTAAATTAATGTCAATTTATGAAAGCGGGTTTGAACAATATAATCTTCTTGTTGCGCAAATTCTTTTGACGGAAGATGATTTTGCGTTAAGAAGAAAATATTTGAGTTTGAGAACTACATTAAATAAACTTTTGGAATTGAATGTAATTCCAATTATCAACCAAAATGATACAGTTTCTGTTATTCAATTAGGTGATGAGTTAGAAGAAATTGATGTTTGTTTCTCTGACAATGATAAACTTTCAGCGCTTGTTGCAAGTGAAATTAATGCTGATTTATTATTGACATTGTCTGATGTTGATGGATTATATGACTCAAATCCGAAAGAAAATCCAGATGCGAAAATTTTAAAAGTTGTTGAGAAACTTACACAAGATATTATGAATTATGGTTCAAGTGCTTCTGCAGGCGGTAGAGGTGGAATGAAAACAAAACTTGAAGCTGCAAGACTTGTAACACGTTCAGGTGCAACATCTGTTATTGCAAATGGTAAAATTCCAAATATTGTAAGAAAAGTCTTTTCTGGTGAAGATATTGGTACAATTTTTTTACCAGATAAAGATATGCTTTCAGGCAAACGTCGTTGGATAGGTTATGCAACTAATGTGTTTGGTAAAATTTATGTAAATGATGGTGCCAAAGATGCAATAATTAATCAGCAAAAAAGCTTGTTGCCAATTGGTGTTGTTCAAGTGAAAAATGAATTTGACAAAGGCGAAGTTATTTCTATTTATGATGAAAATGACCAAGAATTTGCTCGTGGAATAGTAAATTATAATTCTGAAGATTGTAGAAAAATCATTGGTTTTCACTCAAATGATATTGAAGATAAAATTGGTCATAAAAATTATGATGCTATCATTACAAAAGACAATATAACAGTTTTGATATAGATATTTAAGGGTTGTTATGGAATTATTAGAAATTGCAAAAAATGCTAAATTAGCTTCGATTAAACTTGCAAATATGAAATCTGAAGATAAAAATTCAGCTTTAAATTCAATCGCAGAAGCTTTAGAAAATAATAAAGAAAACATTATTAATGCAAATAAAGAAGATTTGAAATATGCAGAAGTAATGGTAGAACAAGGAAAATTATCACGCGCTGTTTATAACAGGTTAAAATTAGATGATAATAAATTTCGCTCAATGGTTGATGGTGTTAGAGATTTGATAAAATTAGATGATCCTATAAATAAATGTCTTTTGGCACGTCAAATGGATAAAAATTTAACTTTGTATAAAATCTCTTGCCCTATAGGTGTTTTAGGCATAATTTTTGAGGCAAGACCAGATGTTATAACGCAAGTTGTTTCGCTTGCTATAAAATCTTCAAATGCAGTTATTTTAAAAGGCGGAAAAGAGGCTAAAAATACTAATGTTGCTATCTTTGATGCGATATTATGTGCGTTAGAAAAAATTGATGATTTCCCAAAATATGCAATTTCTCAAGTGTTTTCGCATGATGATGTTGCAAAAATGCTAAATATGAACGATTTTATCGATTTAATTATTCCAAGAGGTAGTAATTCATTAGTAAAATTCATTAAAGAAAATACTTCAATTCCTGTGTTGGGGCATGCAGACGGTATTTGTCATATATTTGTTGATGAAAAAGTAAGTTTAGACTTGATTACACCGCTTATTATAGATTCTAAAACACAGTATCCAAGTGCTTGTAATTCAGTAGAAACCCTACTTATTCACAAAAATTTTGAATACAAAGAGCAATTGTATGAAAATTTAAGAAATGCAGATATAAAATTAGTTTTTGAACCGGAAAAATGGAATTTTGAGTATGGCGATAAGATTTTGGCTGTAAAAATTGTTGAAAATTTGGAAGAAGCAATTTCTCATATAAACATTTTTGGGTCAGGTCATACCGACGCGATATATACCGATAATATTTCTAACGCAGAATTGTTCATGAATGAGGTAAATTCGGCCGGAGTTTATCATAATGTTTCTACAAGATTTGCAGATGGTTATAGATATGGCTTTGGTGCGGAAGTCGGTATTTCTACAAGTAAAACACATGCCAGAGGTCCAGTAGGGCTTGAAGGCTTGACTATTTATAAATATAAATTGTTTGGAAATGGCCAAATTGTGAAAGATTATGTTGATGGCACGAAAAAATTTAATCATAAAGATTTATAATTTTTTTTAAAAGATATAAAAAAGTCGGCAAGTTAATTAATTTGCCGACTTTTTGTTTGTATTTATTTTTTGTTTATTACTAATTTTCAGTATTTTCTTTTTCTTCTGCTTGTTCAGTTTTTTCTAACAAGAACCAAGTCATATCTCCATTTTGATTGAAGTTGTTGTCGCCATGGTAATAGAAACCATAATCAACAAGTCTTAAATCAGGATATTTTTTAAGCATTTCACCTGCATAATCATTTGTGTTTTGTTCTGTGTTTGTTTTGTCAAAATTTGATTTTATTGGATAATAATAATCTGCGATTAAAATGTATTTGTTTGAAGCGTCATATAGTTTTTCGTATAGTTTTTCTAATTTATATGGTGCAATTCTTCTTAAAATACCTTTAATTATTGTTAAATCACGTTTGTAATCAACTTTGTATTGCAAAATTGATTGGTTATAAACGTCTTTTACAAATTCATATTGGTTTAAAATTTCAGCAACTTTAATGTTTGATTCAATACCTGAAATTTCACATTTTGGTAAAAGTTTGTTTATAGCGATTATGTCGTTACCAATGTTGCAACCAAATTCAAGACAAGATTTTACATCTCTTGTGTTGTTAATAATTTTTGACCAAATTGAGATATTTGAAGCCAAAAGTAACTCAAGAGCTGATTTATCAACGTATTGGTTGTAATAATCTTCTTCGTCTTCACTGAATTCAGAAGCGTCTTCAGTGGCGATTTTTGAAATCATTTCGATTGAATTATCGCTACTGTTTTCTGATAATATTTTCTTTTCTTTTAATTCTTTTAAAACTTTTGAATATATTTCTGCTTTTTCCCATTGTTCTTCGGTGTTAAGCAAGCAAGTTTCACTTTCTTCTACTTCAATATGTTCGCAAGCATCAGTTGTTAGTTTTTTAGTTTCTAACAATGTTTCAGTTTTTATAATATAAAATAGTTCCGCATCTCTATAAAAACTGTCTGTTTTCATATCTTTGTTGCAATAATCAAATTCATTGCTATTGTTGATTTGAAATGCTTTTGAGATGTCGTAACTATATTTTGTAATTGGTATTAAAGAATTTGATTTTGATATTTCTAGAAGATCCAGTGCGTTTCTTAATGTCTCTTTTTTCAAGAATGGAACGCAAGGTAGAACACAACAAACATATTCAAATTCTTTACCTTGTTCTTTGTACTTGTTAAGTGCTTTAATTAGAATTTCTGCTAATTTTTCGTCAGTTGAAACATCGCAATTGTCCATTTTAAAAGGTACGCTTGCGCCATTACCTTCTGCAAGTTCAGTAATTTCATCACTGTCTGTAGCTACTGTAACTTCTTCAAAAATATTTGATGAAATGCAAGCGTCTATTGCGTATGATAAAATAGGTTTACCTAAAAATGTTTTTAAATTTTTTCTTGGAATATTTTTACTTTTTCCAAATGCAGGTATGATTGCAACTATATTCATAATATCCTCACTTAAGTCTTTTTCTTATAATACTATATTTGTTATTTCGTGTCATTACTGTAATATTATTGTTACAATTTAGAGTAATGTAGAAATATGTTTTGCAATACCTTCACCCATTGAAAAACAAGCTGGTTGTATTCTTAATGCTGCTTGAGCTTTAAAATCGGCGCTTAGGCAACGTCCTGCAACAAATAGATTATCTATATCCGCAGACATTAGTGCTTCTATTGGAACTTCATAGTCTTGGTTTGTAAATTCAAGAACTGAATTTTCTTTTTTGTTAGAATGTACGTCAATTGGATAATTGCCTACTAAAACAGGATTTTTGAATTTTTTGCCTGTTTTTAAATCGTTTTCTGTGTAAATATATTTGCCTTTAATTCTTCTTGAAACCCTTACCCCTAGAGAATTAGCGATTGTTGAAATATATGCTTTTTCAAATCCTGGTAAGTATAATTTGCAAAAATTTGCTATTCTTAATATGCTTTCACGTCCTTTTATAAGTGCTTCTGAGGTTTTTACAGGGTCTAATGCGTTTATTTCAGGCTCAAAATATAATCTTGGACAGTTAAAAGCAAGACTATCAAACTTGTTTGGGATAGTAAACACTTGAAAATACTTGCAATCTTCCTCTTTTAATAGGTTGTTGCTAATAGCATCCTCAAATAGTGGTCTTAAAGCCCAATTACCACTGTCTGTACAAGCTGTAGAAAGGTGAATTTGGCCGTTGATAATTTCACAAGTGGTAACGTTTCTGTCTTTGTCAAAATCCATTATCCATTTTGCAAATGTTTTTAAATCAATACCACTCATTTCAAATCTTAAAGAAACAGGTTGTTTTTCTTCTTCGGTGTTTAAAAATTCGCAATTTGCAATTTTTCCAATTTCACAATTTCCAGTTGCATCTACAATGTATTTCGCCCCGATACATACCGATAATATTTCTGGGTTTATATAAATTCCTACAATTTTATTGTTTTCTATGTTTATACGAGATATGTTAGTGTTAAAAAGCACATCTACATTGGCTTTTCCCATAAGCCTATCAAGTGCTATTTTGGTAAGCTCAGGGTTGAACCACCCTTTGTTTTCTTGATATGTCGCTTGTCCGCCTAAGATGGTTAATTCGGAAACTAGTTCATTAAAAAAGTCTGTATTTATTTGATTTTCTGACGTTTTCATTGCAGGAACGACAAGTGAAGATGTGATTGTTCCACCTAAAAATGAGTT
>JAKSUT010000067.1 GCA_024408705.1 bacterium
GTGAAGATTGGAACCAACCTCTGTGTTGGTCAGAACCTTCTAAATACATATCAACAGGAGTGTGTCCAAGTTCTTCTGCTCTTTTTTCTACAACTGCACGCCATGTTACACCAGAGTCAAACCAAACGTCCATAATGTCATTTTCTTTTTTGAAATGAGTTTTGCCGCATTTTGGACATTTGTAACCTTGTGATAGCAATTCTGCTTCAGAATATTTAATCCAAGCGTCAGAACTTTCTTTTTCAAAGATTTTTGCAACATGTTCAACTGTTTCGTCATTGCAAATAACTTCTCCGCAATCTTCACAGTAGAATACAGGAATAGGTACACCCCAAGCTCTTTGTCTTGAAATACACCAGTCAGTTCTGCCTTCAACCATGTTTCCAATTCTTGATTCGCCTGATGCTGGAATCCATTTTACGCCTTTGATAGCTTCTAATGCTTTATCTCTGAATTTGTCGATTTTAACAAACCATTGTGGAGTTGCTCTATATATTACAGGGTGTTTGCATCTCCAACAATGTGGATAACTGTGTTGAATATCAGCTGCTGCAAGTAATGCTTTGCAATTTTTAAGGTTTTCAATAACAATAGAATTTCCTTTGTAATAAGGTATTCCTTTTAAATCAGGTACAGCATCTGTCCAAACACCTTTATCATCAAGTGGAGAAAATACTTCAATACCATATTTAACACCAACAACATAGTCTTCAAGACCGTGACCTGGAGCTGTGTGAACTGCACCAGTACCAGCGTCTAATGTAACGTGGTCACCTAAAATGATAGGTGATTTTCTATCATAAAGTGGGTGTTTTGTTTTTAAATTTTCTAAATCTTGACCTGTGCAAGAACCGATAACTTTTATGTCTTCTTCTTTCCAATCAACACCTTGTAAGAATGCACCTAATAAACCTTGAGCGATATAGTAGATGTCATTGTTGTATTCAAAGAAAGTATATTCAAATCTTGAATTTAGACAGATTGCCATATTTGATGGAATTGTCCAAGGAGTTGTTGTCCATATTACTGAGTAAATATCTTTTTCAGTTTCTTTTAAGAAATCGAATTTTTCTTTTAAACAAGTTGTGCTTTCTTCGTCAAATTTAAAGCGGACATAAATTGAAGTTGACGTAATATCAGCATATTCAACTTCTGCTTCTGCAAGAGCAGTTTCACAAGCAGCACACCAATATACAGGTTTTAAACCTTTTTCAATATATCCTTTTTTGAACATATCGCCAAAAACTCTAACTTGTTCAGCTTCAAATTCAGGTTTGATAGTAAGATAAGGGTTATCCCAGTTTCCTAAAACACCAAGTCTTTTAAATTCAGATTCTTGACCTTTTAAACTTGTTTGTGCGTATTCTCTACATTTTTCTCTTAATTGTAATGGTGTGATAGCGCTTCTTCCACCTTCAACATTTTTCACAACTTTGTTTTCAATAGGCAAACCGTGTCCGTCATAACCAGGGACGTAAGGAGCATAAAAGCCTTGTTGTGATTTGTATTTTATAAGAATGTCTTTCAAAATTTTGTTTAAAGCAGTACCAACGTGGATTTTTCCAGAACTTAAATATGGCGGTCCATCGTGTAATACAAAAGAATTTGATTTATCTTTGCTTTCTAAAATTTTGTTATATATATCTTTTTCTTCCCAATTTTTTTGAGTTTCAAGTTCTTTTTGAGTTGCGTTTGCTCTCATCGCAAGTGTTGTTTGCGGTAAGTTTAATGTGTTTTTGTACTCGATTTTTTCTTTTTGTTCCATTCTCTTATCCTTCAATAATATTGTATTCTTCTTCACTTATTTTATGAGTTTTATGATGTTTTAATAATTTTTTCTTTTTGTATTCATTTACGAACTCATTCATTTTAGCATAATTAAATTCATTTTCCCAACGTGAGATAACGACTGTTGCAACACAGTTACCGATTAAATTGACAGTTGTACGTCCCATATCAAGAATTTGGTCGATACCTAATAATATCGCAATCCCAATAAGTGGAATATTGAAACTTGATAGAGTACCTGCAAGTACAATCAAAGAAACTCTTGGAACTGCTGCGACACCTTTACTTGTAATCATCAATGCAAACATTATCATTAATTGTTGTGATAAAGAAAGGTTTATACCGACAATTTGTGCTGAAAATAATGCAGCAAGTGCAAGATATAATGTACTTCCGTCAAGGTTAAATGTGTATCCGGTTGGCATTACAAAACCAACGATGTTTCTTGGAACACCAAAATCTTCCATAATTTTCATAGCTTTTGGAAGTGCTGCTTCTGAGCTTGCAGTAGTAAAGGCAAGTAAAGCAGGTTCTTTAATAGCTTTAAGTAATGCTTTGAATGATATTTTAACAATTTTACAAGCAATAAATAATACCAAACAAATAAATAAAATTAATGCCGAATATAATGAAAATATGATTTTTGCGTAATTTTTTAAAATTCCAATTCCGTTTGCGCCAACAGTTGAGGCAATTGCACCTAAAATACCAATTGGAGCAAAAAACATAACATATTCGGTAAACTTGAACATTATTTCAGATAGTGAACTTAAAACATCAAGCACCGGTTTGGCTTTCATACCAATAGCGCAAATTGAAAGAGCAAAAAATACTGAAAATACTACTATTTGAAGCAAGTTTCCTTCAGCCATAGATTGAATTACACTTGTTGGAAACATGTCAATTATCATTTGCGAAAAAGAATGGTGAACAGGAGCACTAGCAGACATTTGATTTACTGTATCTAATGCTTCAGTTGAAGCAGTTACGCCAAATCCTGCACCTGGTTGGCAAATATTTGCAACAACCAAACCTATTGCAAGTGCAATTGTAGTAACGACTTCAAAATAAATTAATGTTTTTACACCAATTTTACCAATACTTTTTGCATCGCCGTGACCTGCTATTCCAACAACAAGAGTTGCAAATAATAAAGGTGCAATAATCATTTTAACCATATTTAAAAATATGGTTGCTAAAGGTTGGAGTTTTTGTGAAAATTCAGGTGCTACCCAGCCTAAAAACACTCCAAGTATTAATGATATAAATATTGCTAATGTAAGTTTTGAACTTTTCAAATGTAGTCCTTTAATCTTTATTGCTTAAAAACATTATATAATAAACAATCTAAAAGGTTTGCATCTGGCAAAAAATCTTTATAAAAAGTTTATCTAATGAAACAAATGAATTATAATACCGCAAATTATACTTATAGAAACTAAAATTCCAGTTACGATAAATGAATCTTTCAAATCTTTATTCTTTTTAAATAAAACCAAAAGACCAAGTCCTGCTCCGGAACATAAACCGGCTATCGTAGAACCAAAACTTATTGCGCTTTTTGTATATAAAATTGTTATCAATACAGAAATTGCGCAATTTGGAATTAATCCAATAAAAGCTGCGATAATAGGTTGAATTGGAGAGTTTATTGCTAAATAATTTCCGATATTTTCTTCTCCAATATGTTCTATAAAAATGTTTAAAAATAATGTTGTTATGAAAATGAATAAGAAAACGTTAATAGTATGTTTGATAGGGTGAATTATTAATGCAAGTTTGCTAGAAGCAGAAATTTTATGATTACAACAACCTTTTTCTGTTTCTATGTTTGCATTTTCACATCTGATTTCAGATTTGAAAAATATGTCAATTAAATACCCTGCGGCAGTTGCAATAACTAATTTTGCAACAATTAGCGGAATTAATATATGAAAATGTTTTGGATTTGCAAGAAGAATAGGGATTGCTTCATCAGAAGTGGATATGAAAACAGCAATAAGAGTACCTTTAGTAATCATTCTTTTTATATAAAGCATTGCTGCAATTACAGAAAATCCACATTGAGGAAAAACCCCAAAAAGCGCACCAACAATTGGACCTAAATTTTTTGAACCTTTTTTTATGTCGTTGATTTTGTGAGAAAAATGGTTTTCACAAATTTCAATAATGACAAAAATTATAAATAAGAAAGGTACTAAATTTAAGCTATCAATGAGTGCGTCATTAAGTAAATCTAAAAACATAATTCTAATTTCCCACAGAGATTATATAATAAAAATAAAATAAAAACTAAAATGTTTTTGGATTATTCGATAAAGTTATTGACAATAAGATATTGTTGGGTTAATCTAGTACATACAGGAAGCCAACGAGGGTTCGTGGTGGAATGGTAGACACGCTAGTCTTAGGAACTAGTGCGAAAGCATGAGAGTTCGAGTCTCTCCGAGCCCACCATTTAAAAAAAGAGGTCTTTTGACCTCTTTTTTTATGTGAAATTTTTAATACGAATAAAAACAAAATTTATCGATAAGTTCCAACTCTTCTGCCGTATTTATCATATTCTGTTATTTTACCTGATGAATCTTTTTTGTAAGAACCTGTTTTTATTCCATGTTTATCATATTTTGTCGTTGTATTGCCAAAATTTTTATAAGAACCAGTTTTCATACCGTGTTTGTCATAAGATGTATAGCCTGAAGAATTTTTTCGATAGCTTCCTGTCTTCATTCCGTGCTTGTCATATTTTGTAATTGAATTTCCTGAAATTCTATAAGAACCCGTTTTCATCCCGTGTTTGTCATAAGATGTATAACCAGAAGAATTTTTTCGATAACTTCCTGTTTTCATTCCATGAGCATCGTAGGAATTAATACTTTGAGCAAAAGCGCAACTTGAAAGAAAACATAAAGAGAAAACAAAAACTAATAATTTTTTCATAAAATTCACCTCATTTATATAACGATACTAATAAAATTTTGTTCATTTTTCAATAAGAACACAAGGTAGAAATCTACCTTGTGTGTAGTTATTGGAGGAGTGAGAAATCTTTTTTAAAATTTTGCAATAATTTTTCCTTGCATGTCATATTTTAATGTGCCAAATTGAGTTCTTTTGTAATAACATTTCTTGTTACCATTTTTGTCATAAACAACAGTTATATCGCCTCTTGTGTAATAAGAGCCTGTTATGTTTCCAAGACTGTCATAACTTGTTTTTGTATGTCCAAAATCCATTTTGCAAACCTCTATTTGACCTTACAAATAAAGTATAAAATACCCCTATGTCAAAAATGGACATTTTGAAATAAAAGAAAATTTAATCATATATAAAGATTAAATTGTTATATCATTTTGAATTTATAAATTTATCTGAGCAAATGTAAAAGAAGCTATTAACAACTTAATTTATAAATTGTTAATAGCTGGAATTTTTTATTTTAGTATTTCAAATCGCTTATTTCAACATAAGTTGGAGTATCTAATTTGAATTCCATTATATCTCCAGCTTTTGCTTTATAATTCAAACCTTTTGCTAATGAACTTATTACAAGACCGAAGCCTTTGCAAGTTCTAGGTACAACAATAAGTCCGACAACAGAAGCACATTCTGTTGCAACGACAGCAACACTGATTACAGAAAATGTTATAATTCCGATGCTAGCAGGGAAAGCTCTAAGAGTGTTTAAACATTGTGAAGATTTTAGATATCTGCCGTTTTTGGGCTCCATTTTTATTGTGTAAGTTGTTTGGTTTGGAAACATTATTTTATCAACTAAAATGTAAGCTTTTGCTCTTTTGAACATTGGTTTGCTAGGGAAAACTTTTGTGAATGTTCCTGAAAATCTTGTGTGTTTAGGTAATTTCATTCCGTTTGAAACTGTTACATCAGAATTTAGGATAAAATCAATTCTATCGCCAATTTTTGTTTCGTTTACATCAAAATCTGATTCTAATTCAAGTTTAAAAACTGTTTTTGGAACAAGATATATTTTTTCATCTTCAACACCAAGTGAGAAAGTGTTTCCAACTTGAGTGTAATTTTGATTGTCTGTTTGTTCGTTAGTTTGAGTATTTTGAATGTTTATTTCTTCTGCAAGGACAGGAGAAATCATTGTAAAATTAATTATAAATGCGAAACATATTGCCAAGATTTTTTTCATTGTTTAGTTTCCCTTTCAAATGTAAGTTTTTTTATTATATCATAATGTCATTGTATATTTTTGTAAAAATTTTTTTCGTAACTAGTCAAAAAAAATATTTAGAGTGTTTAATGCATTTGTCGTTTTTAGTCTAGGAATAATATGTTTATAGCATCAGTACAACCTTATTCATATAAGAATAATGTTTCATTGAATAATAGATTTGTTTCAAAACCAGCTATGAATTCAAATGTTTCATTTACTGGTGCGTCAAATATTCAAAAACTTAATGATGTAAAAGAAAAATTTTTAGCAGAGGGAGTAAGTTATATTTTTCCAAACGAAGTTTGGACTGATTCAAGAATAGAAAAAACGATTTCTGGCTTAGATAAGAAAATAAAAAAACTAATAAAAAGTGATAAATTAAACAAAAAAACTTTAAATGCCGAAATAAACAAACTTCTTCCAAAAAACAAACAAAATATTGTGGAAGTGTTTGATATAGACGATTTGAGAGCAGTGCTTGAAAGTAAGGGTTATAAAAAAGATGATGTTGATGCAATAACAGAAAGCAGCGGCGGAATACAAATGCCTGCTGGTGAAAAATCACAAATTTTTATTCCGTTAAATAGATATGAAAAGAATAAAGACGATAAATTTACGCAATTAGTGTTGAGAATGTCTTTGGCTCATGAGCTTACGCATTCATTTCAATCAAAATTTCAAAACTATGAAAACGAAGATAATTATCATTATAAGAGATTAGGTTTGCATGGTACTTATTCGGTAGATTTTTTTGAAAATTTTGAAGATAAATTTTATTCGAAATTTGAAAATCAAGACGTTTATGAAAGGGTTAAAAATCCTAGCGAAGCTGGTTTTTATAAGTATATTGATGTTAAAAATGAAAAAGAATTGTTCAAAGATTTTGACAAAGCAGTGGAAGACCTTTTAAAAACAAAATATCAGTATTATTCAAGAGAAAGATATTCTACAAAACAGTTTTTTGATTTTTGCAAACACAAAGCACATAATGAAAGAATGGCTTATAGAACAAGCAATATTATGAAAGAACTTCATTACGGTGAAGATGAAAAATGTTTTATAAATTATGATTACAGAAGTAAATTGTACGAAAAAATGGAAAAATATTTTGCTCAAAAAGCACAAAAAGCTGTGGAATATCCAGAACAAACATATCATTACAAATTTAAAAATATTTATGGCTAGTGTTTTGTCGTCTTGTTTTGTTTTTGTTTATTAGGTTATAATAGTTCTTGAAAATTTGTTTATTTGAGGCTTATTTATGCAAGATATGTATTCAAGAACAGAACTATTGATAGGAAAAGAAGCTGTTGAGAAATTAAAAAACTCAAGAGTTGCGATTTTTGGTGTCGGCGGAGTTGGTGGCTATACTGTTGAAGCTCTTGCAAGAAGTGGTGTTGGAACTTTTGACTTGATAGATAATGACAAATTTTCTTTGTCTAATTTGAATAGACAAATTTATGCAACTTTGCAAACTGTCGGTTTGTCAAAAGTAGAAGTTGCAAAAGAACGTATCGAAAGTATAAATAAATCTGCACGCGTAAATATTTATGAAACTTTTTACACTCCGGAAACTGCTGAACAATTTGATTTTAGTCAATATGATTATGTGGTTGACGCGATAGATACAGTTGTTGGGAAAATATCTTTGATAGAACAAGCTAAAAAATGCGGTGTTCCTGTGATTTCTGCTATGGGTGCTGGGAACAAATTAGATGCTACAAAGTTTGAGGTTGCAGATATTTCAAAAACTTCTGTTTGTCCTTTGGCTAGGGTGATTAGAACAGAATTGAAAAAACGTAAAATTGAGAATGTAAAATGTGTGTATTCAAAAGAAGTTCCCAAAAAATCAGAGTTGAAAGATGAAAACACTCAAAAGCCTATTCCTGCAAGCATTTCTTTTGTGCCGTCTGTTGTTGGCTTAATCATTGCAGGCGAAGTTGTGAAAGATTTGATAAGGTAGTGACAAATCGATAATTTTGCTTTCTATCTTGTGAAAAAAATTTTCGTGTTATAATGGTCGTATGAAAAAGATATTGTTGTTCGAAGATGACGAATTTAGTGTTTTATATGCAAAAGCTATCCTAAATGATGCAGGATATGATGTTGCACATTATGAAGAAAATAAGAGCGTAGAAGATTTTGTCATTGATTACAAACCTGATTTGATTTTGCTGGACATTGAAATGCCTCATCTAAATGGTTTTGAAGTTTGCAAAAAAATTAAGAAGATGAAAGAGTTTAAAAATGTTCCTGTTATTTTTGTAACTCATCGTTCTGAAGAAGATGATTTGGTTGCAGGGTTTAAATTTGGCGCTGTCGATTATATTAGAAAGCCTTATGGTAAAGAAGAACTTAAAATCAGAATAAAAACACATTTGAAGATTTCTGGTTTTGCTAAAAAGATGTATAATTCAAATAAAAGATTAGAGAAAAAAGTTACAAAACAATTGAAAATGATTGCTGATGCGCAAATGGGAACAATTTTCTCTTTGGCAAAATTGGCTCAATCAAGAGATGATGACACTGGCGATCATTTGGTAAGAGTTGAAAAATATTGTTATTTGATGTCTAAAAAGATGTCAAAAATGTCAAAATACAAAAAAATTATAGACGAAGATTTTATAAAAAATATTGTCAATGCAAGTTCGCTTCATGATAT